>NHDB01000019.1 GCA_002167945.1 Flavobacteriaceae bacterium TMED48
GTAAAACCAAACCTGCTCCCGTCATCAAAGCTGATTGCTTGATAAAATTTTTGCGATTCATTTTATTCAATTTATTGTTTTAGATTTTTAAATTACTAAATAAAGTTATAAATACTTAATTGCCAGAATGAAATTGATTTGATCAACTTAATTTAGTTTTTTATATATTCGATGAAATTTGGATCAAATGGAGACGGTAATTGCATATTTTGAAACGATCCCTTCCCTTCATAGAAGCTTAATACTGGTTGGAGGTTTAAGTTTATTTTGGATACTTGAAGGCTCTTTTTCACTTTTTAACTTTAATTACAAAAAGTGGAGGCATGCCCTTCCCAATATCTTTTTTACTGCCACAACTGTGGTAATCAATTTTATTTTAGCATTCTTATTACTAAAAACATCTGATTGGACCGTCAGTAGTAAATTCGGAATTCTCCACTGGTTACCAGATTTTCCTCTATGGGTTGACGTCATTCTAGGCGTGTTACTTTTAGACTTCATCGGTGCCTACCTCCCTCATTGGACAGAACATCGGGTCAAACCTCTTTGGATGATTCACCTGGTTCACCACAGTGACCATTTTGTAGACACCACTACTGCCAATAGACACCATCCACTTGAGAGTATTATTCGCTTTGCTTTTACACTCTTAGGAGTATTTATTATTGGCGCCAATATAGGCATCGTAATGTTATATCAGTCGCTATCATTAGTTTCAACCCAATTCAATCACGCCAACATCAAACTTCCCAAAAAAGTGGATTTGTATTTGAGTTATTTTTTGGTTTCTCCAGACATGCATAAAACGCATCACCATTATAGACTGCCTTACACCGATGCTAATTTTGGTAATATTTTTTCCATCTGGGACCGCTTACTAGGAACTTATCTTCCATTTGATCGAGAAAAACTAGTATATGGAGTAGACGTTTTTTTTGATGAAAAAGCCAATGGGAAAATTTCAAATTTATTGAAGCAACCTTTCCAGCCCTACTCTAAGCCTACCCTGGCTCCAGAAACAAAACCTTAAGAAAGCATTTTAACCAAGTCAGATAATGAATGAGCCGATTGTTCTCCAGAGTCCATGTTCTTAAGAACAAATTGTTTATTCTCTAGTTCTTCTGAACCTATTAATATAACCTTGGTCATCTTCTTGGCATTAGCGTAGGCTAATTGTTTTTTGAGTTTGACTTCGCTCGGATACAATTCACAGCCAACTTCGTGCTTCCTTAATTCATTGACAAACTGATAGGCTACTGCTACTGGAGCATCTCCAAAATTGGCAAATAAAATATCAGCAGTAGAATTTAAAGATTCTGGAAATAACTCCAATGCCTCCATCACCAAATAGATTCGCTCAAAACCAAACGAAATTCCTATTCCACTCATATATTTTAAGCCAAAGGTATCCGTAAGGTCATCGTAACGACCTCCGCCTCCTATAGAACCCATTTTAACATCTTCTGGAGCGCTTACCTCCACTATCATACCTGTATAGTAATGCAATCCTCTTGCCAGGGTCAAATCAAAGCTTAGGGTTACTGTTTCTAAAGAAGTCTTTTCAAGTTCTGAGATTATAAATTTAATTTCAGCGATTCCCTCAAGTCCTTCCTGCTGATCAGCAAGTAGCGTTTCCAATGATTGCAGCTGCTCAGCTACAGTTCCTCCCAATTTTAGTAAATGCTCAAGAGTACTAATGGATTTTGAACTAAAACCCTTTGAGGTCAATTCTTTAATTACACCCTCTTTACCAATCTTATCCAATTTATCAAGAGTAATCGTGAAGGATGTAAGCTCAGATGCTTCACCCAATAAACCTGCGATACCAGCCAGAATTTTACGATGATTGATTTTTAAAGTAACCCCATTCATTTTTAAATCTGAAAACACCCGATCGTAGAGTGTGAGCATTTCAATTTCTTGCCAAAGCGAACGTGAACCAACAATATCGGCATCGCATTGATAAAATTCTTGAAAGCGACCGTGTTGCGGACGATCTGCACGCCAGACCGGCTGAATTTGATATCTCCTAAAAGGAAACGTAAGCTCATTTTGGTGTTGAGCAACGTAGCGAGCAAATGGCACTGTCAAATCATACCGGAGTGCTTTTCCAGAAACAGAACGGATAAATTGCTGTGTCTTTTCTTTTGCCAATGCTTTTACATCTGCTTTTTTAACCTTATCGCCAGAGTTTAAGATTTTAAAAACCAACCGATCACCTTCCTCCCCATAAACACCAGTAAGTGTTTCTAAACGCTCAAATGAAGGGGTCTCGATAGGCTGAAAACCAAAAGTTTCAAAGGCATTTTGAAGAAGCTGTTTGAGGTAGTTTCTTCTTCCTACTTCGATTGAAGAGAAATCTCTTGTCCCTTTTGGTGTGATGGGTTTAATTGGCATAGTCAGGTTTGTCTTACAAATATCTTCTATTTTGACGAATTGGAAAAATAAGTTTCCAATGCTTTGAAGCATTTCCCCTCAGACTGTACGGCTCCTTTTTTTAAATAATCATAAACAAAATCGTTACGACTACTAGTATAGGGTCGGCTTCCATGGTAAATGGTGACTTGATCAGAATCAATATGATCTAAAACCCACTGAAAACCAGATGAAGTTTTTAAATCAATTTTCAATTTTTCAACCTTAAGGATGATAACTGAGGCTGTTTTTTCTAAAATTTCAAATAGAAACAATTGATCAGGGGTTGAAAACTCCAAAAATTCATACTTATTGATAATTTTATCCCAAACCACATCGCTAAATAAATCCAACAAGAGCTCAACTTTTTTAGGTTGATTTTGTTTTACTTCCTTCCACTTGGATTTATCCAGACCTTGTTTTGCGAGAAACACGGCAAATTCTTGGTGTAATGCTTCAAACTGTTCGTGGGTAAGCCTATGATATTTCACTTTTTATTTCCGAGTAAAAAAAAAGTCCGCGAGTAGCGGACTTTAAATATGTTTACGCCTTCGCGTCAGGTACTATTTCAAACGGAAATTCAAAACTTACCTCTCTGTGTAATCGAATCGTAGCGATATATTTACCTAAACGCTTGATGTTTTTACCTGGTAGGGCAATATATTTTTTATCCAATTCACTCGTCTGGGCACTAATCAGTCTTGCTAGATCAGCGTTGGTAACAGAACCAAATAACTTATCTCCTGATCCCACTTTTGATGGAATTTGGATTTTTAGTACTTTGATTTCCTCTGCTCTTTTCTCTGCAGCTTCAATGATTGATTTTTCTTTAAAAGCTTTTTGCTTTAAGTTTTCAGCTAAAACTTTTCTCGCAGATACAGTCGCCATAATAGCTTTACCTTGTGGGATTAAAAAGTTACGCCCGTAACCNTTTTTAACACTCACAATTTCATCTNTGAATCCAAGATTTTGAACGTCTTCTTTTANTATTAATTCCATGATGAATGCTTTATTATTTTAACATATCAGCTACGTATGGCATCAAAGCCAAATGACGTGCTCTTTTTACAGCAACAGAAACCTTTCTCTGGTATTTNAGAGANGTCCCAGTTANTCTTCGAGGTAAAATTTTACCTTGTTCGTTTACAAANTTTAATAAGAAATCTGNATCCTTATAGTCGACATACTTGATGCCAGNTCTTTTGAAACGACANTATTTNTTTTGTGTTGAAGTATCAATGTTCANCGGGGTTAGATACCGAATCTCACCNTCTTTTTTTCCTGAGTTTTGTTCTTCTATCTTAGACATAACTTATGCTTTTGNTTTGTTTCGTTTTCTTCTTTTTTCCGCCCATGCGAGTGCATGTTTGTCGAGTTTAACAGTGAGGTAACGCATGACACGCTCNTCACGTCTCAATTCAACCTCTAAAGGTTCAATTGCTTCGTGTGNNGCAGTAAATTCAAAAAGATGATAGAAGCCACTCTTTTTATTTTCAATCGGATAGGCTAGTTTNTTAAGACCCCAGTTTTCTTGGCTTGTAATTGAGCCNTTNTNAGTCTTAACAATGTCTACAAATTTCTGAACTGCTTCCTCCACCTGAGTTTCAGACAGAACGGGATTTAAAATGAAAACAGTTTCGTAATTATTCATAATCTTAATTTTGGTTTGCAAAAATAGACTATTAACTACAGTATACCAAATATAATNCANGCATNAATAAATAATTTTTTTTTACTATTTTNGANNTACTAAATCTTTATTTAATGCTCCTTAACTATATCATTATTGACCCGANCCCAATNCGGCGNATACAATTACTCCAANTTTTCANAAAAATCAATNANTTAAAGCTCAATGGAGAATTTTCGAATGCTGTCGATGCGCTCAACTATCTTAAATACAATAAAGTAGATCTGATCTTTCTTTCAGCNAAGCTCCCTGTATACTCAGGCTTTGAATTTATTGAAAAACTCTGTGACCCAAATGAAATAATTCTAATGACAGAACAGCCTCAAGATGCNTTAAGAGCCTATGAGATTGGTCTCACAGACTGTATNGCTCCTCCGTTCACCTTTGGACGTATTGAAAAAGCTGTGGATCGTGTTGTTTATAGAGTTCNTAATGCTTTTGAAACTAAAAAAGAAAAAAGTCAAATCATAGAAATAAAACACAACCTTACTANTGAAAAAATNNCTGCCTCGGGAATTAAATGGGTAGAAGCTATGGGGGATTATGTTAAAATNGTCACCCTAGAAAAAAAATACTTAGTCTTATCAACCATGAAGGCTTTTATGGAGAAATTACCTGAAAATCAATTTTTAAGAATCCATAAATCTTTTATNATCAATNTAAATAAGGTNGTAAACTACACTTCCANTACCGTTAATATTGACGGAGATGATTTACCCATCAGTAGAAACCGAAANAAAGACTTCCGCGAGATAATCAGTCAGATTTAATAAGGATCGACATCAAAATTTACACGGGTNCTTCTAAATGNTGCGACTGCTTGAAAACTTTTGTAGGTTTTTAATAANACTGCNTTAACTGCNGCGGNNGGTAAATCATGGTCAANCTTAATCAAGATTTGTTTGTGATATTGATTTCTTATTCTTGCAACTGCNGGAAAAACGGGNCCNAAAACTGTTCCCTTNTACNTCTGCTTNATCACATTTGCAAACCAGTCTGCAGCNAAATTTATAGTATCATATTGCCTGGATTTTAACGTAATGCGTATCATTCTATANTAGGGGGGATAATGGTACTGTAAGCGCTCACTTTTTTGGACTCGAAATAAGTCTTCAAAATCGTGATTTACGACTTGTTTTAAGGTAGGATGTTCAGGCTGATAAGTTTGCATCAATACCCGACCTTTTCGATCTGACCTCCCTGCCCTNCCTGCNACCTGACAAAGCATTTGAAAGCTCCGCTCATGAGCCCTAAAGTCTGGAAAATTTAGTATTTGATCTGCATTTATGACCCCTACCAACAATACGTTTTTAAAGTCTAAACCTTTCACTANCATCTGGGTGCCCACNAAAACNTGAATTTCTTCTTTGACAAAGGCGTTGATTATCTTATCAAATCCCCACTTTCCTCGAGTACTATCCCAATCCATTCTTCCAACTTTAACCTCAGGGAAAATTGCTTTAACGTGTTCCTCAATTTGTTGGGTTCCCACTCCTTTGGTCGTTAGTGTGTGCATACCGCAAGCGTGACATTGCTGAGGCATCGTTATATGGTAGCTGCAATAGTGACAACGCAACTGCTGATGAGTCAGATGATAAGTAAGTGTTACATCGCATTGCGTACATTGGGGTGAGTGGCCACAACTTGTGCATTCAAGTATGGGAGCATAACCACGACGATTCTGAAAAAGAATAAGTTGTTTGTTTTCTTTTAATGTTGTCCTCATTGCATCAATCAGTGCATGTGAAAACATTCCATTCATTTGTTTTTTCTTTTGTGCCTTTTTAAGATCAATCAATTCAATTTTGGGCATAGAAATTCCCCCGTAACGTTCCGTGAGTTGAACCCAAGCGTATTTTCCATTTCGAGCATTTTCTGCGGTCTCTAAAGATGGTGTGGCCGAGCCAAGAAGCACTTTTGCTTTTAGTAATTTAGAAAGATAAATGGCGCTGTCTCTTGCTTGGTATCGGGGGGCTGGATCAAATTGTTTGTAGGAGTTTTCATGTTCCTCATCGACAAGTACAAGTGCAAGATTTTGAAAAGGCAAGAGAACTGCTGATCGGGCACCTACGATTATTTGGCCCTGTCCTGATGGACTCAAAACTTGCTGCCAGACCTCTGCACGCTCGTGGATTGAAAACTTAGAATGATAAACCAAAACTTGGTCACCAAAATGTGCTATCAATCGATCTACAACTTGTGGGGTTAGTGAGATTTCCGGAACCAAATAAAGAACTTGCTTACTTTGCTTAAGTTGCTCCTCAATCAATTTAATGTAGACCTCTGTTTTACCTGAAGAGGTTACTCCTTCAAATAAAACCACTTGCTTTTCTTTTAAAGAAATCGTGATTTTATCCAAGGCCAGTGTTTGCGCCTTTGACAATTCTTTTTTTTCTTTTAAAAGTTCCTTTCCAGCATAGAGTTCACGGAATACTTCTTGATAACTTTCTTCCAAAACACCTTTATCTATCAGCACTTTGATTGAATTACTTTTAATTGCTGAATCAGATTTTAATTCAGCTACTTTTTGCCAAAGTCTTTCTTTGGGATTTAGACTCAAAATCCTCACGATTACTTCAGATTGTTTAGGTGCTCGTTTTAATTCATCAAAGAGTAATTGCAGTGCCTCCTTTGACTCATAAGCTTTATTTAATCTGACGAAACGCACCCTTTTTGGTTTGAATTTTTCTTCAATTTTTTGATGAATCATTACCGCTCCCTTTTGCATCATATCGACAATCAAAGGCATCACTCGCTTTCTGTCTGTAATTTGAACGATATCATCTAAACTAAGTGCTTGCTTTTGGAGGGCTTCATAAACTAAAAACTGCAGATCAGTAAGCTGATCTAAAACGGTTTCTTCAACCTCTTGGATTACAATCAGTGTTTCACTCTCGAGCATTAAGGCAGCCGGCAAACAGGCTCGCATGACCTCTCCTTCAAAGCACATATAATAGTTTGCCATCCAAGACCAAAAATCCAATTGTGTTTGAGTAACGCTGGGGACTTCATCTAAAATCATCCCAATAGGTTTGGGTTCGTATGTTTGAGGTGCAACTTGATGTATACGCTTAACAATAGCAGTATATATTTTTTGCTTACCGAAAGGAACAGCTACCCTAAAACCAGGGGCCAATTGCTCTGCTTCTTCCAAACTAAGCTGGTAGGTATATAACTTTGGAAGTGCTAACGGGAGAAGAACATCAGCAAAATTCGCGGGAGCATCTTTTCCATTAAGCTTCATCTGATATAATCTTTGGCTCTCTTTTAAAACGGAAAAGTGTTGCATTTAACTCAAATCCTAATAAAAGTATGTTTGAATTAATCCAAATATAAAGTAGGAAAATCAACAACGCTCCAATAGAGCCATAGAGCTGGTTGTAATTTGAAAAGTTATCTATGTACACCCCAAATCCGTATGTCGTCAAAAAAAACATCAAAACTGTCATCAATGCCCCAGGTGAAAAGAAACGTATTTTACGCCCTTCTATGGTACCAAAATAATAAAGCAAACTTATTACTATGTAGATAAAGGCACCAAAAAAAGCATATTGCCCAATTCTCGTCCACCTAATCTCAGACTCAATTAATGAGTCTAGATTGTTTAAAATATAAAATTCAAAGTAAAAAAAGACAATAACGACAGCTAATGAAAGTATAGCAATAACAACACTTAGTGCAATTGATAGCAGGTACTGTCTGAAAAAATTTCTTGAAAAGTTTACGTGATAAGACACTTCAAAACTTCCAAAAATTGCAGAAATACCATTTGCAGACAAGAATATTGACAGCAAGAAAACTGAGGATAACAATCCTCCTCTAGGTTTGTTTTTTATATCGTCAAAAATTTGAGTGAAAAAAGATTGTGTTTCCGTTGGTAAAAATAACTCTAGGTAATTTAGAAAAGTCTCATCGAAATTATCAATTCGTATAAATGGAATCATATCCACAAAGGGAATGAGATTTAAAACAAACAATAAAAAAGGAAACAAGGCCATAAAGAAACTGTAGGAGATACTTCCAGCCCTAGAGGTCAATGCACCCTTAACAATACCAATAACATACATCTCTAATAGATCGTAAGCTGAAAAACCGTAAAAACCAGGAAGCTTAATTGCTTGTAGGAATTTTACAATTGACTTTACTATCGGTAATTGCAAAAATTTTGACATTATTTTTTGGGTATTCTACTACAAAGATAATCGCCAAAATCATTTAGGCTGAATATTGATCAAAAAATAAAGAAGCTTTGTAACTTTGGACATCTATGAAAATCAAACTCATCTGTGTAGGAAAGAATAATAATTCTATTTGGTTCGATTCTATGGAGTACTATTCAAAAAGAATCAATTAATACGTTAACTTTAGTATTGAGTATATCCCTGATGTAAAAACTGGAAAAAAAAGTAACCCAGAACTGGTCAAAAATGAAGAAGCAAAAAAACTCCTTTTAAAAATTAAAAAGGATGATGTCGTCATACTATTGGATGAGAAAGGAAAAGCATTTAGCTCAAAAAATTTTTCTGAAACTATTGAAAATCAGCAAAATATGGGAGTTAAGAATCTCGTCTTTATCATTGGAGGTGCTTTTGGATTTTCAGAAAA
>NHDB01000020.1 GCA_002167945.1 Flavobacteriaceae bacterium TMED48
GTAATGGCAGCAGTTAAAATTATCAATGGGGGGGGAACCCTCGTTGAGCTTTCGAATTATATCAATACAGAAAAAGCTTCTCAAATTATTTTAGGAATCTTACTGTCCATATTTATCGCTTTTACAATTGGTGCCATCTCCCAATGGATATCAAGACTGATCTACAGTTATCAATACGATAAAAAATCAGCTTCACTAAATGCACTCTTCGGTGGCTTGGCACTAGCCTCAATTTTTAATTTTATTCTTATTAAGGGTATAAAAAGTACTCCATACGCCAACCTAAAATTTGAGTTTCTATCAGGGTTAACCATCAATGCGTTTATTGAAAACAATACTATATTGGTCAATCTATTGAGTTTTGTGTTTTGGTATTTAACGTCTTTAATCATCATCCGCTTTTTAAAAGGAGATATATTTAAAATCATTATTGGAGTTGGAACATTTGCACTTGCATTAGCCTTNGCNGGNAACGATTTGGTCAATTTTATNGGAGTTCCAATTGCAGCCTTTCAGTCTTATGAAGCATGGGTCAGTTCAGGTTTAGCCGCAAATGAGTTTAGNATGGGTGTCTTNAGTGACAAAGTAGCTACCCCAACCTTNTTCTTATTACTNTCNGGTNTNGTAATGATTTTGACACTTGTNTTTTCNTCAAAAGCTAAAAANGTGGTGAAAACATCATTGGATTTATCCAATCAATTTGAAACTCGTGAACGNTTTAAGCCNAATGCATTGTCNCGNTATTTNGTTCGNTTTTTTATTGGAGCAAATCATTTATTTAGAAAATTATTATCCAAAGANCAACTNNTTTCNTTANGTAAAACCTTTACACCNGTTNCCNNTGAAAATAATGGGATTGGAGCCCCAGCTTTTGATAAATTAAGGGCGAGTATCAATTTNGTTATTGCANCCATTTTAATAGCTATTGCCACTTCATACAAACTCCCCCTGTCCACTACCTATGTGGCATTTATGGTTGCTATGGGAACTTCTCTCGCTGATAGAGCTTGGGGGTCTGATAGCGCAGTNTTCCGTGTGGCAGGAGTATTAAATGTTATTGGAGGATGGTTTCTTACTGCGATAAGTGCTTTCACAGTTGGTGGTGTTATCGTTTATTTACTTTACATCGGAGGGGTACAAGTGATTGCTGTGATTATATTTATTATTCTACTTCTCGTGGGTAAAAACTATATTCAACACAAAAAAGAAAATAAAGCTATTCGAGAAGAAGAAATAGCATTAATNGTGGAAAGNAATTCTTTTCANGGAGTTATTGAAGAAACTGGGACTACTATANAAGCTGTAATGGNCAAAAGTTTCGATATTTTTAGATTTATNATTGCTGGACTCTCCACTAACGATATTAAATCACTTGAGAAAGCTCGGAAAAAATCCAATAAATTAGCTGATGAAATAGAGGGATTGGATAACCGCCTCTTTTACTTTATTCGGAACTTGGAGGACAGTTCAATAGCAGCAAGTAACTTTTATATCGAACTACTGCAGTATTTACANGATCTATCGGAAGATCTCAGTTATCTTTCAAAAATCAGTTACAACCACCTCAATAACAATCATAGAAAATTAAAATTGGCTCAAATAAGAGAGCTGATGTTTATTGAAACCAACTTAAAAAACACCTTTAAAGAAGCACGAGAAGCCTTNCAACAAAAGCAAAANATAAAAGAGTTCCAAGANGTACTTCTCGAAAAAAGCAAGATTTTTGAATTAATTGATGATAAAATCAACACCCAAATAGAACGAACNCGCGCAGAAGAAANTAGTCCNANAAGTACAGCACTCTACTTTAACTTTCTGATACGGACAAAAGAACTNATTACACACAAGTTCGAGTTAATNGACAAATANTATACTGTAGTAANGAAATTATAAGNCTATTCNTCCAGTTCTTTGGATGCCAAAACTTCTGACTTATCCCATTGTATCGCTTGTTGAACGGTATTGTCTTTATAGGTAACCTCTATTAAAATTGACTCGTTCCAGAAGAACCAAGCGTCAACTTTTTTTCCATTTTNAAAANTCCCTTCAGACTTTTTTGTTCCNTCCTGATTAAAACTAGTCCAGAGTCCGTGATTCNTCCCGTTNAGAAAGAAACCTGTTTGGGCAATTTNACCATTCTTATAAAACTCNGTGTACTTTATTTGATCTCCTTGTTGAANATATGTTTTAGATAATCCATCTTCTTGAGCAATAAGTGGCATTGCCATGAANAAAAGAATGAAGATGAAACTTTTAATTTGTACTAGTGTTTTCATAAGTCCTATANTTTAGGTTTAATACAAAGTTAACAATAAAAACATATNTGCATAANATTTTGGTAANATTTNGGTAACATTTTGGTAATATAAGGGNTTAAGTTNCTNTTTTACANTNNGTTATANAAACNAAAAAGCCCTTTATAAAAGGGCTTTTTTTATGAAATTAAATAAATTTCTTTAGGATCCGCACATCAAACAATCGTCATCTTCATTGTCTTTCGCCTGTGCGAGCATCTGCTTGAGTTCCTGCGGACTTAAGGGTTCTACAGGTACAGATGAAGGAGCCGAACCTGCTGTAGTTACTGAAGCAGCAGTTGTAGCATCTGCTACTTCTTCAATCTTTGGAGTTTCTGCTTTAGCCTTGTTGTCCAAGGTAAACTTGATTGCATCTACCGCAGATTTGGTTCTGAGATAATACATTCCAGTTTTTAGTCCAGATTTCCATCCATAAAANTGCATGGAGGTCAATTTTGCCATAGTAGCNCCCTCCATAAAGAGATTTAAAGACTGTGATTGGTCNATAAAGTATCCGCGTTGGCGTGACATATCAATAATNTCTTTCATACTCATCTCCCATACGGTACGGTAAAGTTCTTTTAAGTCTTCAGGAATANCCTCGATATTTTGNACAGATCCATTATTACGCATCAATTCTTGCTTCATATCCTCATTCCATAACCCACGATCTACTAGATCTTCAAGCAAGTGCTTGTTGACTACAATAAATTCACCAGAGAGTACTCTTCGGGTGTAGATATTCGAAGTATAGGGTTCAAAACATTCGTTGTTTCCAAGAATTTGAGAGGTACTAGCTGTAGGCATAGGTGCCACTAGTAAAGAATTTCGAACTCCTTGCTTTTTGACTGTTTTACGCAACTTTGCCCAATCCCAACGTCCACTGAGTTCTTCGTCTTTGATTCCCCAAAGATTGTGTTGGAATTCTCCTTTTGATATTGGAGATCCTTTGTAGGTTTGGTAAGGTCCGTCATTTTTAGCTTCCTCTGCTGATGCCGTTACAGCAGCATAATACAAAGTCTCGAAAATATCTTGATTGAGCTGCTTCGCCTCCTCTGAGGTAAACGGAAGTCTCAACATAATAAAAGCATCAGCTAATCCTTGAACTCCTAAGCCCACAGGTCGGTGTCTAAAGTTGGAATTTTCAGCCTCTTTTACGGGATAAAAGTTGCGATCAATCACTCGATTCAANTTTTTNGTTACTCGAACAGTTACATCGAATAATGCTTGGTGATCAAANGCNCCATCCTTTANAAACATGGGTANAGCAATTGAAGCAAGATTACATACTGCAANCTCATCGGGTGAAGTGTATTCAAGTATCTCCGTACAGAGGTTTGATGAACGTATAGTTCCCAGGTTTTTTTGATTCGACTTTCTATTGGCAGCATCCTTATACAACATATAGGGAGTTCCCGTTTCAATTTGAGACTCTAAGATTTTTTCCCAAAGCTCTCTTGCTTTAATTGTTTTACGCCCTTTGCCTTCTTTTTCGTATTGAGTGTAAAGTGCTTCAAACTCCTCCCCGTGAACATTGAAAAGGTTTGGGCATTCGTTTGGACACATCAGCGTCCACTCTGCATTTTCCTCAACTCTTTTCATAAAAAGATCGGGAGTCCACATAGCGTAAAACAAGTCACGCGCACGCATTTCCTCTTTACCGTGATTCTTTTTTAACTCCAAAAAGTCAAAGATATCTGCATGCCACGGCTCAACGTATATTGCAAATGATCCCTTACGCTTTCCTCCTCCTTGATCAACATAACGAGCTGTATCGTTAAAGACTCGTAACATGGGGACTATACCGTTTGAAGTACCATTGGTCCCTGCTATATAAGAGCCNGTAGCTCTNACNTTGTGAATTGATAATCCAATCCCNCCTGCAGACTGCGAAATTTTTGCNGTTTGCTTTAAGGTGTCGTAAATACCATCTATACTATCGTCCTTCATCGTTAACAAAAAGCAAGAAGACATTTGCGGTTTNGGAGTACCNGAGTTGAACANNGTNGGNGTAGCGTGAGTAAAGTATCGCTTCGACATCAATTCATAGGTTTCTAATGCCGCGTCTATATCGTCTAAGTGAATTCCTATAGAGACACGCATCAGCATGTGCTGCGGACGTTCAACTATATTTCCGTTGAGTTTTAATAAGTAAGAACGCTCTAATGTCTTAAATCCAAAAAAGTCGTATCCAAAATCACGATTATAGATGATACTCGAGTCCAGCTTATCCGCATTCTTTTGTATGATTTTATAGACCTCATCAGAAAGTAGTGGNGCCTTTTTTCCTGTTCTAGGATTTACGTACTTGTAAAGGTCGGTCATGGTCTCTGAAAAAGACTTTTTTGTATTCTTATGCAGGTTAGAAACCGAAATCCTCGCTGCAAGTTTTGCATAATCGGGATGTGTAGTAGTCATGGTCGCAGCAATTTCGGCTGCTAAATTATCCAACTCAGAGGTGGTTACTCCATCGTACAATCCTTCAATTACGCGCATCGCTACCCTTACTGGATCAACCAGGGGGTTCAGTCCATAATTGAGCTTACGGATTCTAGCGGTAATTTTATCGAACATGATGGGTTCTTTCCTTCCATCTCTTTTTACTACAAACATACTTTTGACTTTAAATTTTTACTAATTCGATGATTCTTGGTTTACGGTTTAATTCTGATTTTGACTAAAAGTCTGCNTCAAAACTAATTTTGGTCTCGTTGTTCTCNTTGTTCAGNACCCCTGCTTTTTGGTATTCNCCAACTCTTTTCTCNAAGAAGTTNGTTTTTCCTTGNANGGAAATCATGTCCATAAAATCAAATGGATTGGTGACATTAAATTCTTTTTCAAGACCCAACTCAACCAATAAGCGATCCGTTACAAACTCGAGGTATTGTGTCATCAATTTTGAATTCATTCCAATCAAACTAATAGGTAGAGATTCAGTGATGAACTCACGCTCAATATTAAGTGCATCTAATAAGATTTCTTTAATACGGGCTGGAGGAACTTTATTGACCAAGTGGTTATTGTGAAGATGAACTGCGAAGTCACAGTGTACGCCCTCATCTCTTGAAATCAATTCATTTGAAAAAGTCAGTCCTGGCATAAGACCTCTTTTCTTCAACCAGTAGATTGAGCAAAATGCACCAGAAAAGAAAATACCTTCTACAGCAGCAAAAGCGATTAGACGTTCTGCAAACGAATCGGAATCGATCCATTTCAAGGCCCAGTCTGCCTTTTTCTTAATTGCTGGAAAAACTTCTATTGCTTTAAATAATTTATCTTTTTCCGCATCGTCTTTCACATATGTATCAATCAATAACGAATAGGTTTCGGAGTGAATATTTTCCATCATAATCTGAAAGCCATAGAAAAACTTAGCCTCAGAATACTGAACCTCATTGACAAAGTTTTCTGCAAGATTTTCATTTACAATTCCGTCAGATGCAGCAAAAAACGCCAAGATATGCTTGATGAAATATCGTTCGTCATCATTTAACTTAGAATTCCAATCCGTAAGGTCTTGGTGCAAATCAATTTCTTCAGCCGTCCAAAAACTAGCCTCCATCTTTTTGTACCATTCCCATATGTCATGGTGTTGAATAGGAAAAATTACAAATCGGTTTTCGTTTTCTTGGAGAATAGGTTCTACAGCTGCCATCGTTTTCGTGTTTTTTTTAATTAAATGTTGATTGATTNTTTGTCTTACAAAGATTCTAAAATGAAGTCAGATTTGAAAGGTGAACTTTTCCACAATGGACACTAGTTTTTAACAAAATGCTGTTTTTTTGTCCACAACATAAAAAATATGATTTTATGTAAAAAACTTAAAATCAATACGTTGCATAAGTAAATCGGCTTGAAACCCTTGAAAATACTAGGACGTCAATTGGAGGTCTTTTGCGCGTAAGCCTCTAAAGCGTCAAACCAGTCTTGTCCAAATTTGCGAATTAAGGCTGCTTTGACGAATTGATAGACAGGGATTTTTAATGCATTTCCAAAACTACAAGCATCAGAACAAATAGACCAACTGTGATAATTTACTGCTACCATTTTCTCATACGATTGAACTCTTACCGGATACAAATGACACGAAATAGGCTTTTGAAAATCAATCACTCCTTGTTTATAAGCATTTTCAATCCCGCATGAAGCTACACCGGTGTCAGAAAAAACAGTGTAAGCACATTCCTCTCCTTTTACGAGAGGGGTTTCAAAGTCGCCATCAGCTCCTTTTACAAAAACTCCCTGTTCCTCTATGGATTTGATTCCTTTAGCATTGAGGAAAGGCTTTATTTTAACGTAGTTTTTTTGAAGGTAGGTTGTTTCCTCAGCTTCCAAGGGTGCGCCAGCCTCACCAGCTACACAGCATTCGCCTTTACATTTTGAGATATTACATACAAAGTTTTCTGTGATAAGCTCATCGGAGACTAGGGTATTTTCAATAGACAGCATTTTGCAATTTTCCCTAAAATTACGGATAATTCGCTTTCCAGTAATCAGAATGAAATTACATTTGTAAAAAAAATGAATCGTGTTTGATTTTAAAGAATTAGTAACCGCCAGTCTTGTGTTATTTGCCGTAATAGATATTATTGGCAATATTCCATTAATTATCAACCTGCGATCAAAGGTGGGTCATATACAATCTGAAAAAGCGTCCCTAGTAGCTGCAGTGATCATGATAAGTTTTTTGTTCTTAGGGGAAGAAATTCTAAAACTGATTGGAATAGACATCAACTCTTTTGCAGTTGCTGGTTCTTTTGTAATTCTCTTCCTCGCTTTAGAGATGATTTTGGGAATAACACTATATAAAGATGATATTCCTGAAACAGCATCTATAGTTCCGCTGGCTTTTCCTATGATAGCTGGTGCGGGAACCATGACCTCTTTACTTTCTTTACGAGCAGAATACCATGTGCTGAATATCATATTGGCAATTCTGATCAATATATTGTTCGTTTATATCGTACTTAAGTCATCTAAACACATCGAGCTGTTTTTGGGTGCCTCAGGAATTAATATTATCAGAAAAGTCTTTGGAATAGTCTTGCTGGCGATTGCGGTAAAACTTTTTACCTCTAACATCGGTCAACTGATATAATTGTTTACTTTTATTCTATGAAAGTAGCCCTACCCATTTTTATGATTCTCGCTTTAGGAATGTGCATTTTTAATCTTACTCAAATGGANTGGAGTAATCCATTGGAAGGANATAGCAGCATTGCACTTATCGGTGCGATGGCTTCTGCTAGTGCGTTTTTATTGATTCTTATCCTGATCCTTTCTAAAAAAGTGCAAAAGAAATTAAAGAAATAAATTATTCTTTATCCATTTCACTTAATGCTCTTAAAATAAATGNATCCCCTTGATTCACTATTCGAGTGTAAAGGTTTTCATCAAAAATTTGAATGGCGATAAAGGCTTTGATNGAGTTGAGTAAACTCTCTTCATTCTCAATTTCTATCGGGTAATTGTTTTGCTTGCAATATTCTTTAAAGGCAGCTATAAAATCTTCCTTATAAGGCAATTCCTCATTGAAAAATTGAGCCACATTATCAAAGTTATATTTGTTNATGTTTTTATCTAGCTCTAAAAATACAAACCGATCAACNAGGTTTGATTGCATGATATAGGAATTCCAAATTTCTTCAGGAGACTCCTCGTTTGAAATGTAAATATCTGGTGTAATACCCCCGCCGCCGTAAACCTTCCTGCCTTTTGGTGTAGTGAACTCAAGAGTATCGTTAGTCGGGATATTAGCTGGATCTTTCATTTCACCTGACTTAAAACGTCGCTGAACCTCAGCATAGTAATCGTCCCTANTTGCACTNTCATAGGGTCGTTGTATGGATCTCCCTGTTGGAGTAAAATAGCGTGCAGTTGTAAGTCGAATTTGGTCTCCTTGTCCTAAGGGCATTTGCTGCTGAACCAATCCCTTACCAAAAGTCCGTCTTCCAATAATCCAACCTCTATCGTTGTCTTGAATAGCGCCTGCAACTACTTCGCTGGCTGAAGCAGAATCTTCATCNACCAGTACGTAAATATTTCCGCTTTCNTACATACCNTTNGACGAAGCNACTGTTCGTTCCCGCTTCCCGTTATTACCCTCAACAATTACTATAGGCTTNCCNGNTGANAAAAATTCGTTCAAAATTTGTTTTGCTGGCAATAAATAACCTCCAGGATTTCCNCTTAAATCCAATATAAANTTATCCATNCCCTGATNCNNAAGNTTTNGAAGTGCNNTTTNAAANTCTTGATANGTNGTCTGTGAAAATCGATTAATCTTAAGGTANCCTANNCCCTCTNTNAACATATAAGAGGAAGAGACGCTGGGCAAAGGCACAGGNCCTCGCTCCAAATCAAATTTGTAGATAGAATCTGTTTTCTTTCNGTANACTGTCAATTGAACTGGGTCTCCAGAGGGTCCCTTGAGTCGACTGATGATATCTTGATTGGATTTCCCCTTAGCGTGGAGCGTATCTTGNTCNGCCATAAGAATCCGATCTCCAGATTTCAGTCCTGCCTTTTCACTTGGTCCATCTTCTAAAACTCGAACTACTGCTATAGTATCATTGTGCATAAAAAACTGAACCCCTATGCCTTCAAAATTACCCTGCATACTTTCAGAGAGTGCNTGTCGCTGTTGGGCAGGGATGTATACAGAATGTGGATCNAGTTCGTCAACAATATCNTCTATCACAGTGCCNACCAAACTGTCTGTATTGATTTTATCTACATAATCTTCTGTAAGATATGTCATCAATTTATTGAGTTTTTGTATGCTNGGATGAGCATAACCAACAGNCACTCTCTCAGCCAATTGACGTGATCCAAAAAGAAANCCTATNGCNNCTGAGAGCAATACAATTAAAAATAAAAAAAGGGTGTTTCGTTTCATTTTAACTTTTCTGAAGGGGNACACATTCCAGTTCAACTCCTGCTTTTTCTAAAAAATCTAATCCACTGGTNTCCTTGTAAGCTTTTGAATAAACTACCCGNACAATTCCAGANTGGTGTATCAATTTACTACATTCTTGNCAAGGAGACAACGTAATATAAAGTGTAGCTCCTTTACACGATTGTGTAGAAGAAGCAACTTTTAANATAGCATTGGCTTCGGCGTGAAGCACGTACCATTTGGTGTAATGTTCATCATCTTCACAAACATTTTCAAAACCTGAGGGAGTTCCATTATAACCGTCAGAGATAATCATCCTGTCTTTGACTATAAGTGCTCCTACTTTTTTTCGCTCACAATAAGACAATTGACCCCAGGTCTGCGCCATTTGAAGATAGGCTTTGTCGTATTTAATTTGCTTGCTGTTTGCCATAGGGACGAAGATANTATTTGTAGGGTTAACTCCTTATTTAAATTCTTTCAAATATCATNACTAATGCTTGAGAAAGTACCATGGCNCCAACTAAAAATTCCCATTTAGGCTTTGATCTTTTCATTACACTTAGCACTAAAAAGTTAAAAATCAGTACGCCTAAAACAATAGCTAATTGGGCAAGCTCTACCCCAATAGCAAATGAAAAAAGAGAAAGACCTACAGCTTCTTCTGGAACTAGCATACTAAAATAACGCCCAAACCCTAGTCCGTGTATAACCCCAAACAGAACCGTTAAGCTGGGATAAATAACTAAGCTCTTCTTATCCAAAGAAGTGCTTTTGTTAAACAGGAGGGAGGTAGCACTAATAGCGATTGTGATTGGAATAAGTAACTCGATCCAATAGGATGAAAAATCAACAGTAGCATAAAAATTACCAATAAGTGAAAGCGTATGTCCTAAAGTAAATAAGGTGACCCACCAAATCAATTTTTTACTTTGTTTAAAACCAAAGGGAGTTGCTAGTGTGATAATAAAAAAAAGATGATCTAAGCCAGCAAGGTCCATTACATGCCAAAAACCCAAGTCAATATAAAACCATAACGTATCCATCACAATCCTCTTTCTTTTTGAATAGCCTCATAGGCTTCTTGTACTTTTTGAAATTTCTCTTGAGCACCCCTAATCAATGCAGGATCTTTCGACTGTAATTTATCTGGGTGGTATTTTTTTGCCATTGTTCGGTACGCTTTTTTGACTTCCGCGTCAGTAGCAGAGGAAGAAATTTCCAAAATTTTATAGGCGCTGTCAGTAGCTTTGACAAACATGGCCTTAATACTTTCCATATCACTCGGACGGATACCCAAGGCAGCGGCAATTTGTTCTACTTTAATCAATTCAGTTTTTGAAATGGATCCATCAGCATTCGCTACTCCAAATAAAAAATGTAGTATCTGTAATCGGGTTTCATAAGGAGCTCGCTGATTAAAAATTTGCGTCAATTCAGGGATGTTTTGTCTTTCCTTTTTAACTTCCTCATTGAACTTTTCAAAAATTGTGCTGGCCATTTGTGTACCGTAATTCGTAATAAAAAAGTTGCGTACAAATTGAAGCTCTTGCTGCTTTACTGTTCCGTCAGCCTTTATTACTGTTGCAGCTAAAGCCAAAAGATTGAGTTGAAGAGCAGCAGTAGTGGATCTTTGAGAACCGACTTCTGACCAACTACTTGAAGAATTAAAAAAACGCTCTACTACTCCTCCAACTATAAACCCAAGTAAAGCTCCAGGGAATCTGAAGAAAGAATAACCTAAAAAAGCAGCAATCCATTTGATCATATAAAAATCTTTACAGTTGCAAATTTGAAAAATAAAAACGGGGTGTCAAAACCTATTGAGATGCCATTACTTTATTATCTTTGAAAAAAATTATTGAAGATGTATCCAGCTGAATTAGTAAAACCCATGCGAGAAGAACTGACCAATATCGGTTTTGTTGAACTCCACTCCTCAGAAGATGTTTCAAATGCCCTTGAAAAGTCAGGTACAACCTTGGTTGTAGTAAATTCAGTTTGTGGTTGTGCAGCTGCAAACGCACGTCCAGGAGTTTTTTATTCTCTCCAGAATGAAAAGACACCTGACCACTTAGTTACAGTCTTTGCAGGAGTTGATGCTGAAGCCACAAAAAGTGCTCGAGACATGATGGTTCCTTTTCCTCCCTCTTCTCCGAGTATTGCATTGTTTAAAGACGGTGAGTTGGTTCACATGGTAGAGCGTCATCATATTGAAGGCCGACCAGCAGATCTAATTGCTGAAAATTTAAAAGCGGCGTATCAAGATCATTGCTAATTAGCAAACGCCCCAAATCAAGGCATGAAAAAACTACTTGCCTACCCTCTTAGTGCATTGTATTACTTCAGCTTCGGAAGTGTCTTAGTGATCTTTCACGGCTTACAATGGTTGTCTTTTTACGGCCTTGGCTATACTGCACACAAGTTCACTTTAGATTTTCTAAACTATTTAATCCTCAGATGTCTTAATCTTTTGGGTACAAGAATAGTGTTTGACCTCATGGAGGAGCTCCCTGTCAAGCAATCCATCATCTTCGTAGTTAATCATCAAAGTACTTATGACATACCCCCTATCATCTGGTATCTCAGAAAATTCCATCCAAAATTTATCAGTAAAAAAGAATTGGGTAAAGGAATTCCAAGCGTATCCTTTAACCTGAGACATGGTGGCTCAGTCTTGATCGATAGAAAAAAACCCAAGTTAGCACTCAACCAAATTAAGGCATTTGGTAAGCGTCTTTATAAAAAAAATCACAGTGCCGTTATATTCCCGGAGGGAACACGTAGTAAAAATGGTGTGCCAAAAAAATTTCAAAAATCAGGATTACTCTCCCTTTTTGAGACGATGCCAGAGGCAGTTGTTGTTCCAATAAGTGTTGGGAATTCTTGGAAGTTTGGAAGCAATAACTATTTCCCAATGCCCCTGGGAGTAAAACTACATCTTACTGTACACAGACCACAGCAAATTGATCACGAAAACACTTTAGATTTTATAGAACGATTAGAAAAAGAAATTCATCAAGAAGTCGCAAAAAAACAATTGAACTAGTCCAATTTCTTCGGAAGTACAATCGAAAAAGTAGTTCCTTTATCCTGGGTAGAAACAAAACTTATTTTGCCGCTGTGCGACTTGATGATGTTTTTAACGATCCCCAAACCGAGTCCCATACCTGCTGTTTTGGTAGTAAATTTCGGTTCAAAAATCTTGCTTTTCAATTTGTCTGGAATCCCACTTCCGTTGTCTGTTATAGAAATGATGGTTTCTGTGGGTTCTGAAACGATCTGAACTCCAATTTGAGGTGTTTTCTTTTTGGAAACAGAATGTAACGCATTCTGTACGAGATTTGTAATAACTCTTATCCACTGGGTTCGATCCATTTTGTGAAAGATATGAGCCTCATTTGAAGAAAATACGATATAATCATGTAGAAATATATTTATTGCCATTTGAGTAACCTCAACCAAATCACAATCCTTCATGGTCGGTTTTGGCAATGCAGCAAAATCAGAAAAAGCCTCTGCAACCTCACTCATGGTATCAATTTGTTGAATTAATAATTTTGAAAATTCTTTGAGTTTTTGATTGCTTTCGGGATCGTCTGGATTAAAGGTATGTTCGAAGCTTTGAATGGTAAGTCGCATAGGAGTCAAAGGATTTTTGATTTCATGAGCAACTTGACGTGCCATTTCCTGCCAAGCGCTCTCTCGTTCGCTTCTTGCGAGCTTTTCAGCACTTTCAGCTAGATCATCAACCATCTTGTTGTAAGAGTTTACTAGGCTGTCTATTTCTCGGGTCGCATTTTTTAGATGGATCTTTTCATTCTTTTTTTCCAATCCCATTTTCCCCATTTTTACACGAATGGTTTCCAAAGAACGGGTTACAAATTTTGAAAGGAAGTAGGCGATAAAAATAACCCCTACNAGAAGTAAAATATAAATCTGATAAAGGTTTTGTAAAAANGTATTCAACTCATTTTCAGAAAAAGAAACGTCTTCAAAATATGGGAAGAACAAAATGGCATAAGGTCGCTGAAAACGATCTTTTAACAATCGGTAAGAGGCATGGAACTTATCAATATCAGAGTCGTAATGTTCCAGATANCGCCCTTCTGGACTTGAAAAGATTTTATTCAACAGTATAGGGTCTAGNNTATAGTCGTTGGCTATAACTTCTAGTGGGGAATGATAAATTAACAAAGGGTTACCATCAATGCTAAAGAGGGAATATTGAACATTGTGTATNTCATTAATTTTTTCAAAATCTGAAGCATAGCTTCCCCAAACACTATTCGGTTGATTAAGCAGTTCGTGCTTACTCACCAAATAATCAATATGTCGCTTTATTTGAATTTCCTTTCTGTTCAGACGTCCTAAGTGATAGTTTTCTCTTTGGGATTCGTACTGTATACTTGTCGTCCCCAGAATAAATAGTCCTGCAACAACTAGCATGACAATCATCACCACAAACAATCGGGTTCGGAATGAAAATTTCTTTGGAATTTTAAACGACTTTATCATTCTCCTTTACGTGTGTTTTTGTACAATTTAATTCCCAGAAAAAGTACTACACCCAAGCCAAGAAAACCTAAAACTCCGGATATCCAATGAAGGCTATTTTTGAGGATAACAAGAAAAACAATCGCGAACAATAATAGCGTAGCACCTTCATTCCATATCCGCATAAACATGCTGCTGTACTTTATCTCATCACGCTGAAATTGGAGTATCATTTTATGCGTTCTAAGGTGATAGACTATCAATAAAAAAACAAAAAATAGCTTTAAATGCATCCAAGGCTGTGCCAACCATTCAGGCATCAACACCAATAACCAAACGGCAAATAAAACACTCAAAATGGCAGAGGGCCAAGTGATGATATACCACAGTCTTTTTTGCATGACTTTAAACTGAGTAGTTAAAATATCCGCCTCATTTTTTGGTTTCTTTAGCCCTTCGATATGATAAATAAAAAGCCTTGGAACATAGAACAGACCGGCAAACCAGGTAATTACAAAAATAAGATGCAAAGCTTTTATATAATTGTAATACAAAATCGCTCTATTTAAGGGTTAAATAATCCAGATTTAATTTAGCAAAAGCTGTGTTAAAAGCCTCCAAGTCTTCTGATATTAGTTTCTCATAAAGTTCCATTTGTTTTTCTACTTCATCCGTAAGCTCGATTCGGACTGCCTCATCTTGTGCAGTTGGAGGAAAATCATTAATGGTAACCAATCGATTCAAATGCCCTAATTTATTGGTCAAACGAATAGGAAAGTTCAATGGATCTTGATTGCTCCTGTTTTGGGTTTGATACAATGCNTTTTCTATATCGGAAAANTCCTTTTTAAGNGCTTTTACCTCAGCCAACAATTCTTTNGTNTCTTCCAAATCTCCATAATTTTTTTCAAAATCAGCAAGCTTAGTGTTGATGCTTCTNATGTTTTTTATGGCTTTGTGTGCTTCGTCANCCGTGGTGTTNACTTTATTGACAAAGTCAAACTGCTGTTTCATTTCAGCGAGCTCAACCTCAGCTCGGGGGTCTTTTAGTATGGTAAACTCTTTTGATTGTTGCTGCCCATTGACTTCCAGCGAAACAGTATAGTTACCAGGTATTGCTTTTGCTCCTGAGAAAGAGGCTGACCAGAAAATCATACCATCGAGTGTTTCTGCCCCATCATAGCGTGTATTCCAAACAAACTTATTTCCTCCTTCAGTTACTGCTAGCGGATTGTCTTCAGATGCTGTACTGTAAGTTTTAATTAGGGTTCCATCTTTTTCTTTAAAGTGAAGCTGAACGGTGTCTTTTGCTTTTTCGTAGCTCTTAAGATTAAAATGCACTACTACTCCATTGGGTAAATTGGTTCCCTGAGTTAGAGAAGAACCTCTCGACCTCCCCTGTGTTCGATAGCTGTCTTTTGGTTTAAATAAGGTCATGGCGGCATTNGAAGTACTGGAATTTAACTGATGTAAAACCGTTAAATCATCCAACATCCATAAACTACGCCCTTGAGTAGCTACAATTAAACTGTTGTCCTTAATAGCTAAGTCGGTAATGGGTACTATTGGCAGGTTCATTTGGAATGGGCTCCAACTTGACCCGTCATCAAAAGAGATATACATCCCTGTTTCAGTTCCAGCATAAAGCAAACCTTTCTTTGAAGGGTCTGCTCTTAACACTCTAGTAAAATGCTCATTATCAATACCATTGGTGATTTTCTTCCATGTTTTTCCGTAGTCAGCTGTTTTGTATAAATAAGGCTGAAAATCTCCTGTTTTGTATAGTGTTCCTGCTACATAACAAACTGCTGGATCAAAAGGAGAAGGCTCAATACTGTTAATCATCAGCCATTTGGGCATTTGTGCTGGTGTAATATTTTCCCAATTTGCTCCACCATCACGAGTTAAGTGAATCAAACCGTCATCACTACCCACCCACATAAGTCCTTCCTCAAGAGGAGATTCATTTGCGGCAAATATGGTACAGTAATATTCTACTCCAGTATTGTCTTGGGTAATGGGCCCACCTGATGACTTTAATTTTTCAGGATCATTTCGAGTAAGATCTGGACTGATAATTTCCCAACTCTGTCCTTCGTTTTCTGATACGTGTACGTGATTAGAAAAGGTATATAATTTTTTAGGATTGTGCTTGCTGAAGTGTATTGGAAAGTTCCACTGAAAACGGTACTTCATTCCCTCGGCGCCGTAACCCATAGGATTATCGGGCCAAACATTGATTCCTCTTACGGTATTCGAAGCGTGATTGACACGAGTTAAAAAACCGCCGTAGCTTCCCCCATAGACGATCTCATTGTTTAGAGGATCAATGGCTATATGTGCAGATTCACCTCCTGCAGTGGGTTCCCAATCCTCCTCNGNAATTCCACTACCACTTGAGCGATGGNGAACTCTTAATGTAGAGTTGTCTTGCTGAGCAACATAAATTCTGTAGGGAAAAGAATTATCAGTCGTGACTCGATAAAACTGNGCAGTAGGNTGGTTGTAATAAGTACTCCACGTCTCACCTCCATTAAACGANACCTGTGCTCCTCCATCATCTGCAATTATCATACGCTGATTGTCTTCAGGAGCTATCCATAAATCGTGATGNTCTCCGTGAGGTGCATTGTTANTCTGAAACGTTTTCCCTCCATCTTTNGATTTNTGATAAGAGACGTTCATTACATAAACAATATCTTCATCTTGGGTGTCCGCGTAGATTTTTGAATAATACCACGCACGCTGTCTCAACGCTCTACTGTCATTGATANGTTTCCAAGTTGTTCCNCCATCTTCAGAANGGTAAACTCCACCTTCNTCTTTATTTTCAACTATTGCCCAAACNTTTTGAGGGTTGATTGGAGAGACCGTAACCCCCATAATNCCNAGTATTCCTGAAGCAAAACCNTCATTCAAGCTGATCTCTTCCCAGTTTTGACCTTCATCTGTACTTTTCCACAAGGCAGAGCCTTCTCCACCACTGTTCAAACTATAAGGGGTNCTATTGACTCGCCAAGTTGAGGCGTANAATACTCGTGGATTGGNAGGATCCATCACCAACTCNACNGCTCCTGAGTCAGCGTTAGAAAACAATACTTTTTTCCAGTTTTTCCCTCCGTCTGTACTTTTNTANACCCCNCTTTCTGCAGTNGGNTTGTATATATTNCCCAGTACNGCAGCATAAACAATATCTGGGTTTGTNGGATGAATGACTATTCTNGGNATATGTCGAGATTTTGGTAAACCGGAAAANTCCCAAGTTTTNCCTGCATCAANAGACTTCCANANTCCATATCCTGAAGAAACATTTCCTCTAAGCGTTACNTCTCCTCCACCTACATAAATGACATTGGGATCACNAGNAGATANAGCNACAGAACCAATACTTCCTCCAAAANAACCNTCAGAAATATTCNCATACGTTTGTCCACCATCTTCTGTTTTCCAAACACCTCCNCCAGTTCCNCCGAAATANTAAAGGTTTGGCTTGCCTGGAACTCCNGTAACNGCCGCNGAACGACCTCCTCTATNAGGCCCAATTGANCGATATTNAAGTGAGGCATAAGNNTCTTGNGGATAAANTTGCGTATTCTTATCCTGATTTCTCTTTTTCCTTTGCGCCAAAGATGGNTGTACTACAAANAGTAGCAANANGGTGAATAGAAATAATTTGGCTNTGTGAAATCGGTTCGCTTGCATGAATAATTTGTTTTAACTAAAAGTATAAAATTAATTGCTATTAACTGATTCCCAACAATAGGTTCTTCTGGATTGAAGTTAAACAAAAAGCTCTTTTCGAACTGCCCTATTGAGGAAGTAGGCCGTAAGAATAGTAGACAGTACATCTGCAATAGGAAATGCCAGCCAAACTCCAATGACGCCGTAGTAATTTGAAAGGACAAATAATAATGGAATAAAAATCAGACCCTGCCTGCTGAGCGTTAACAGTAAGGCCGGTAAAGCTTTGCCTATGGCTTGAAAATAAGCTGCCCCTATCAGTTGGATTCCTACTACTGGTAATGCCGCAAAAACATATTTTAATGCCGCCGGTGTTTGTGTATTGACCACAGCATCCTTTGAAAATAGTGTGGGTATTTGATCTGCAAAAAACAATATGAATAATAAAACAACCGTAGCTAAAGCACTGGCATATCCTATGGAGATATTGATTACTTTACGTACCCGCTTCCAATTTTTCGCTCCGTAATTATAGCCTGCAATAGGCAGAAACCCTTGGGTAATCCCAAATATTGGAAATGTTGCAAACATTAACATTCTACTCAGTATGGCATACACTGCAATAGTCGATTCTCCTCCAAATGAAAAAAGAATATTGTTGACCAAAAGAACAGTTAAGCTGACCATGGCCTGACGAACTAAAGTTACGGAGCCTAAGGAAGAAATTTCTTGTACAATTTTAGAGTTTAGAATAAAGTCCTCCCACTTAGGTCGAAGTATGGATTTTTTTGAAAGAAAAAAATAAATAATATAAGAAGCACATACTCCATATGATAGTGTCGTTGCCCATGCTGCACCAAACATCCCCCAATTAAAAACACGAATAAAAATATAATCCAACAATAAATTTGAAACTGAAGGTAGAAGCATGGCATACATCGCATTCTTTGGTTTGCCCTCAGCGCGAATTGCAGCATTTGACATCATGCAAAATGCCAGTACTGGAATCCCATACATCACAATGATATAATAGGTTTTAGCCAAAGAAAACAAGCTCCCTTTTCCTCCAAAAAGCGGAAGTATTTCATTAACAAAAAGCAAGCCAAATACAACCACAAAAATTGTTAATAGCAATGTCAATGTAATTTGATTGGCAAAAGTTCGTTCAGCTTTTGGGCGCATATCTTCGCCCAATGCTCTTGAAATAATCGAGGCACCTCCTACTCCTATTGACATTCCCAAAGCGGCAATAAAAAATGAAACAGGAAGCACCACATTGATGGCCGCTATCGCATTGGAACCTATCCACTGTCCCACAAAGATTGTGTCAATAAGTATGTTCAGGGACATTACTAAGATACCTATGGATGCTGGAACCGCCTGTTGAATTAATAATTTGGAGATGGGTTTGCTTCCAAGCGATTCGGTTGACTTAAAACTCATTCAGCAGCTTCTTTAAGCGCCCATTCGTCTATCCATCTACTCATTACATTTACCCAATCATCCCTGTCATTTATACAAGGAATCACATGTAGCTTTTTACCTCCGTTATCTTCAAAATCTTCAGCTGCTTCCATTCCAATTTCCTCTAAAGTCTCAAGGCAATCAGATACAAATGCAGGAGTAGCAATGGCCAATTCTTTAGTTCCGTTTTTGGCAAAAGCCTCCACTGTTTTATCGGTATAAGGTTTTAACCATGAACCTAAAATTGAAACTCGAGACTGGAAGCTTGTAGAATAAGTACCTTCTTTTAATTCCAAATACTCCGCTACGTTTTTGGTTGTCATTTCGCATTGATGACGGTAGCAATAGGCATGAGCAGGAGAATCTTCAAAACAGCATTTCCCGTCCATTTTACAATGTGATTTTGTAATATCAGACTTTCTAATATGACGCTCAGGCACTCCGTGATAGGAAAATAAAAGATGTTCCCAGTCTTTACCCTGCAAAGACTCTTGAATTGAATTTGACAAAACACGAACGTAATCCGGGTGATTGTAAAATGGCGGCAAGGAAGTAAATTCCATTTGAGGAAAGTGTTTACTTCTTATCTCTTCTGCCAGTACTAGTATCGTTTCTGTGGTAGCCATTGCAAATTGTGGGTAAAGCGGTACCAAAAGAACCTCCGTAACCCCTTTTTTTGCTAACTCTTCTAATCCAAAATGGATTGAAGGATTCCCATACCGCATTGCTAAACTAACGGGAGTTGAAACCTTTTTTTGGATTTTTTCTTGAAGACGCTCTGACAAAACAATTAAGGGTGAACCTTCTTCCCACCAAATTTTTCTATATGCTTTAGCTGATTTTTTAGGTCGGGTATTTAAGATAATCCCTTTGACTAAAAAAGTTCTGAACCACTTGGGAAGATCAATCACCCTTCCGTCCATTAAAAACTGATCTAAATAGGACCTTACATCTTTTGTTTCGGTAGTATCTGGAGAACCCAGATTGACTAAAAGCACACCTTTCATTGACAATTTTTTTACGAAGATACTGAACCTAAATATTTCTTGGGAGTGGTCCCATATTTCTTTTTGAATGCAGCTATAAAATGGCTTGCTGTGCTGTAGCCCAGCTTTAACCCCACTTCGTTTACATTGTACTTTTTCGAGTTCAACATTCTGCGCGCTTCTTCCATTTTATGATCCAGTAGATAAGCATAGATCGTATCTCCGTAAAGTTCTTTGAAACCTTCTTTTAATTTTTTTAATGAAAGTCCAATTTCTACTGCAAGATTTTCTAAAGAAGGAGGATCAGTCATTCGCTCTAGCACAATTTCTTTTGCCTTTCTAATCTTTCTTACGTTTTCCTCATCTACTAAAAAAGGGCACTGCTCAACCGATGGATCTTCGCTTTTATTAAAATACAAGCTCAGCAATTCATAAACTTTTCCTTTGATGTATAACGCTTTGATACTGTCGTGGATTTTTGACTGAAGAACTTGACTTAGTACTACCGCAATGGAAGAGGTAAATGGGAGATTGTCGTAATATTTTTTTGCTGTATTCTCAGAACTCAGAAAGGGTATATGATCTGCATCCGAAGAAAAAAGAGCATGAAATTTTGTGATTGAAATCAATACGCTTACAAGCCAGGTATTAGGACTGAGTTCAACATCAATTGGGAGTTCTTTAGCTGGATTGTAGAGCAACATAGAGTGGTCTTCGTTTAATGGGAAAGTATAACTGCCTTGGTTGTACTTAAAATTCATTTGTCCCTTCAAACAAAAATGGAATTGAAGAAAATCCTGAGCGACTGTATGGCTAAAATCCAAACTTGCATCATCATCGTTTTTTGCCCTCAAAACATAGCAACCAGAATCAACTTCGGTTAGCTCTGAGGAACTTTTGTCGTTATTTTTCTCTTTCATTAAGTTTGATTTTGTTTAACCTTTTGGATTAAATAAAATTAATTTTATCACAAAAATAAGCCTTTTACAAGAGTTTTAAGAATTATTTATAAAAAAAC
>NHDB01000021.1 GCA_002167945.1 Flavobacteriaceae bacterium TMED48
GAAGCTTGCTTCCCTTTTTTACCTTCTTCTTCTACATACTCTACTTTCGCCCCTTCTCTAAGGGTCACACCGTCTAAGGCTGAAATGTGAACGAATACGTCTTCACCAGACTCATCGTTAGTAATGAACCCAAATCCTTTAGCTTCATTGAAAAATTTAACTGTACCAGTCATGTGTTTGTTTAAAAATTATATGCAAAGGTACGCTTAATATTCATTCAAGTANGTTTTTTAACATATTTCTTTGATTAAAGAAACTGATTTTCAATTATTTCCCAGAGAATTGTACTTAAGAAAAATGATTTNTTAAAGTAAATATTAGTGGCTTTTCACCTACNTAATCTAAATTTTTTCTTTTGCTTTTTNGTTGGGTAGGTNCTTGCATGTTATCACGCATCTTTTTTAAATTTTCTTCGCTGAGGGTATAATCTTTTAGTNGTTTCCCATTCCAACGGTGGTAAAGGAAGAGAGGCAAAAATAAGATTGCTCCAGTTAGAACTGTANAGCCAATAATCCGTTCNCCTTCTTCAAAATCTACTTTTGCTTTGTGGTAAATCCCGTAGAATAAAGCGATCAATATAGNGCTAAAGAAAATCCTTAAAAAAAGTTTCATTCTTTTGGNGNTGCGGTGGATTTCAGGNACAANTCNTTCAATTGCTCGTCGTTTATTGGTGCTGGTGCNTCAATCATGACATCTCTTCCTGCATTNTTTTTTGGGAATGCGATAAAGTCTCTTATGGTTTCTTCCNCACCAAGTATAGCNACNAGCCTGTCGAGGCCAAAAGCAATTCCACCGTGAGGGGGAGCCCCATATTGGAAGGCATCCATCAAGAAGCCAAATTGAGCTTGGGCTTCTTCTTTTGTAAATCCTAGCAAATCAAACATTTGGGATTGTAATTGCTGATCGTGTATTCGAATAGAACCACCTCCAATTTCATTTCCGTTGAGTACAAGGTCGTAAGCGTTTGCCTTTACTGCTCCTGGATCCGTTTTCAGCAGTTCTAAATGTTCTGGTTTAGGAGCTGTAAAAGGGTGGTGCATTGCGTGATAACGCTCGCTTTCCTCATCCCACTCAAGCAATGGAAAATCTGTAACCCAAAGAGGAGCAAACTCTTTTGGATTTCTTAAGCCAAGTCTTTCTGCTAATTCCATACGTAAAGCACTGAGTTGGGTACGGGTAGCTTTAACTTCTCCTGAGAGGATCAGAATCAAATCACCAGCTTGTGCTTTACTGTGTTTTGCCCAAGCAGCTAAATCGTCATGGGTAAAAAATTTATCGACTGAGGACTTAAAACTTCCATCGGCATTACATTTTACATAGACCAATCCTTTGGCACCTATTTGCGGTCTTTTAACCCAATCAATCAAGGCGTCTATTTCTTTTCTACTCATTTCAGCAGCACCNGGGACTGCAATTCCTACTACCAATTCTTGACTGTCAAAAACACCAAAACCTTTCCCTTGTGCAAGGGTGTTTAATTCTTTAAATTTCATCCCAAAGCGGATGTCNGGCTTGTCGTTTCCGTAGGTTTTTATTGCCTCTTCATAGGACATTCTTGGAAAGTTTGCAACCTCAATTCCTTTGATTTCTTTAAGTAGATGTCTCGTCAACCCTTCGAATTGACTGAGTATAGCTTCTTGATCTACAAAGGTCATTTCACAGTCAATTTGGGTAAATTCAGGCTGTCTNTCGGCACGAAGATCTTCATCTCTAAAGCATTTTACAATTTGAAAATACNTGTCTAATCCNCCAACCATTAGAAGTTGCTTANAAGTTTGGGGTGATTGTGGCAAGGCGTAAAATTGACCCTCATTCATTCGAGAAGGAACGANAAAATCACGAGCNCCTTCNGGAGTAGACTTAATTAAATACGGGGTTTCNACATCTATAAAGCCTGCTTTTGANAGGTAGTTGCGTACTGCCATACTGACTTGATGTCGNAACAATAGATTTTCCTTGACTGGAGCCCTTCTTAGGTCTAAATAGCGGTATTGCATTCGCAGCTCTTCTCCACCATCTGTTTNATCCTCTATGGTAAAAGGAGGAGTTTTAGCTGTATTTAATACGCTGAGTTCTTNTACGAGAACTTCAATAGCNCCTGTGGNCATATTGGGATTTTTAGACTCTCTTTCAATAACAGTGCCTTTAACCTGAATGACAAATTCACGACCGAGTCCTTGAGCNGTTTCAAAGACCTCTTTTGGAGTGCGCTNTTCATCAAAAACCAATTGAGTGATTCCGTAACGATCTCTTAAATCGATCCAAACGATAAACCCTTTGTTTCTGTTTTTTTGAACCCAACCGGCTAATGTTACGGTTTGGTTGAGTTGTTCTAAGGAGAGTGCTCCGNAATCGTTTGTTCTATACATGTTAAATAAATGTTGGACAAAAATAAAAAATCCTGAGGGCTGAACCTCAGGATTTTGAAATCTTTATAAAATCTTCTTNAGCCAAAGTTTGATAGAATAAACNATGGTAAAAGTTGCTGGAACGATCACNAGTGTTAGAAAAGTTGCAAATGTNAATCCAAAGATGACAGTCCATGCTAAAGGCCCCCAGAAAATGACATTATCTCCTCCGATNTAGATTTTAGGATCCCATTCAGAAANCATGGAAAANAAGTCAATATTTAGTCCTATGGCAAGTGGAATTAGTCCAAGNACAGTNGTTATGGCAGTTAAAATTACAGGTCTTAAGCGTGCNGCGCCACCCTCTATAATTTCTGGAATGGCCAACTCTTTGGAGAGTAATGTTTCTGAACCTAATTCTTCGGTCAAGTGCTTTCGGTCAATCAGCAGTTGAGTATAATCGAGAAGTACTACACCGTTGTTTACGACAATTCCAGCCAAAGCAATAATNCCCATCATGGTCATAAGTATNACAAAAGGCATTTGGAAAATCATCAAGCCAAGGAAAACNCCAGTAAAACTCAAGAAAATNGAAAGGAGGATAATCAAAGGTTTTGAGATGGAATTGAATTGAAAAACAAGTAAAAGTAAAATCAAACCNAAGGCAGCAGCTAACGCGTTTGAGAGAAAGGTCATATTTTTTTCCTGCTCTTCAATTTCCCCTGAAAACTTAAAATTGATCCCTTCAGCTAGTTGAAAGTTATTTAGTGCATTTTTTACCTGTTCTACAACTTCATTGGCATTNTATCCGGCAAGCACAGAGGAGTAGAGGGTTACTACCCGATTGAGTTCACGGTGTTTGATTGCATTAAAACTGGTAATATTTTTTTGGGTAACTAGAGCAGCAACAGGAATTTCTTTAATTCTGCCGTTAGCGGGATCTCTAAATATGATATTTTGATTGAATAGTGCATTGTTGTCATATCGGTTTGTTTGATCGAAGCGGACATTGATATCGTAGTCATCCCCGTCTTTCTTATAAATTCCAGCTTTGGAACCAAACAGAGAAGTTCTCAAAAGTTGTCCTACTTGAGATGCTGAAACCCCTAGTTCTCCTGCTTTTTTACGATCAATTTGCAATTGAGTACCTGGCTTGTTTTTATTGACATCAATTTTGAGTTCTTCCACACCACTGACATTGACTCGGTTGAGAAAATCCTTCATTTGTTCTGCAGTCTGAATGAGATCCAAATAAGCAGCCCCTGTAATTTCAATGGTTATAGGATATCCTGCTGGTGGTCCATTGGCATCTTTTTCAACGGAGATGGCTACACCAGGGAATTTTTCAAAGAGTTGCTCTTGAATGGCTTTTCGAAGACTTTCACTTGAGACCCCATCTCTATATTTAAACTCCTGCATGGTTAGGGTTATTTTTCCTTTATGAGGGAGTTCGTTGGTGTTTCCGTTGTCCACAGTTGGATTTCCTGATCCTTCTCCTACTTGAGCAACCATTGACTCTACAAGAAGATTAGTACCGTTTTTGTTATATTCTGAGCGAGACATTACGGATAAAATTTCCTCTTCAATTTTTCGTGTAGTTCGATTGGTCTTTGCAATAGCTGTACCTTCAGGATACTCTATAAAAACAAGAATTTGTTTGGGCTGATTATCTGGAAAAAATTCTACCTGAGGAGGGAAAATTCCCATTAAGGCAAATGAAAAGAATAACAGTAAAAAGGTTCCACCCAAGAACAAATAGGGCTTGACACCACTCAAGGCAAAACGCAATAGTTTTCGATAAGCGTTTTCCATTTTGACTAAAAACGTATTTTGAAAACTGGTTGCCCATTTTTTGATAAAAAACTTGTACAACCAAAAGAGTACAGGGACTAAAACCATCAGGTTTCCAAAAATGCGAGTTTCAGAAGATCCAAAAAGAAGTAATATTCCAAGACCTCCCATAAAGAAAGTTAAACGCCATAAAGATTTAGTACTGATTTCACGCTCGCTAATTTCCATAAANTGAGAGACCAGCATGGAATTAAAGAATATCGCTACGATAAGAGAAGAACCTAAAACNACAGATAAGGTAATTGGGAAATAGATCATAAATTCACCCATTAATCCTGGCCAAGCCCCCAGTGGTACAAAGGCCGCGATGGTGGTTGCAGTAGATACAATAATTGGAAATGCAATTTCTCCTATCCCGGCTTTTGCAGCTTGAATTCTGCTGTAACCTTCTTTCTCCATTAATCGGTAAACATTCTCAACTACAACAATTCCGTTGTCAACGAGCATTCCTAGACCCATCACCAATCCAAAAAGAACCATGGTATTGAGTGTGTACCCTAAAAATGAAAGTATCATAAAAGACATAAACATGGACATTGGAATGGCAAATCCAACAAATAAGGCGTTGCGAAAACCTAGGAAGAACATCAGTACGGTAACTACCAATATGACCCCAAAAATGATGGAATTCACTAGTTCGCTAATTTGATTTAAGGTCATGTTGGACTGGTCATTAGAGACGATAATCTCTAAGTCTTTAGGAACACCTAGAGCTTCGTTATCTGCTACAAGCCTCTTAATTTCTTGTGAGGCCTGAACAAGGTTTTTCCCTCCTCGTTTGACCACATCAAGAAGGACCGCTTTTTCACCAAAAGAACGAGCAAAAGAGGTCACTTCCTTTTCTTTAAATGAAATATTGGCCAAATCACCGAGATAGACAGGTCCTTTGTCCGTTTTGACAACAAAATCTTTTAAGTCTTCTGGATTTTCAATTTCTCCAGTAAGTCGAATATTTCTTCTTTGTCCACCACTCACAATATTTCCACTTGAAATGGTTATGTTTTCTTGAGAGATGGCTCCTAATATATCGTTAAAGGATACTTTTGCTGCAGTCATTTTATAAATATCAACCGCAACTTCAACCTCAAAAACCTGGATCCCTCGAATATTGACTTCTTTAATTTGGGGGAGTTGTTCGATTCGAGATTCAATTTTTTCTGCAAAAACTTTCAATTGCTCTATAGGATAATCACCTTCCATAGAGATGTTTAAAATCGGCTGAAGCTCTGAAAAATCCAGTTCAAAAATATTGGGTTCTACTTTGGCGTTATTAAATACTGGCCAATCCGGTCCCGAAGTAATACCATCTACTAAATCCTTGACTTTTTGTTTGGCATCATCAATGGTAATATTTTCATCAAATTCAATATCGATTACAGAAAAATCTTCGGAAGATGTAGATCGGATTTCCACTAAATTGGTCACTCCTTTAAGGGCTTCTTCAAGGGGGTCTGTGACGGATCTTTCAATATCCTCAGCTGTATTTCCAGGATAAATGGTACTTACAAAAACTTTGGTGTCATTGATTTCTGGGAAGGTCTCCCGAGGCATTGAAAAATAGGAACTGATTCCCAATATCAAAAAGATAGTCATGATAACATAAATCACCGTGCGGTGATCAATGGCCCAACTAGACAATGCAAATTCTTTAATTTTTGGTGTTTTCATTTGAAGTTGGGTTTATTGCTCAATGCGTTTTACTTTCTGATTGGGTTCGAGTAAACTTACACCCTCATCAATCAGTAAATCTCCTTGAGAAATTCCTTGGNTAATTTCTATCATTTCATTCTTACTTNTGCCCAATTCAACAAAGCGTTGTTCAGCGGCATACCTGTTTTCCCCTTCAGAATTGGATAATGCAAAAACAAAATATTCACCCTCGGCATTTTGTCTTAAAATTCTTCTTGGAACCATCAAAGCCTCAGGATTGGTATAGTCAATGACATTGAGTTTGGCGACAAGATTAGGTTTGATATCCCCATTGGGATTGTCTAGTGGAGCTTCAATTCTAAACGTTCGATTACTTGGCTGAATATAGCTTCCTGTTTGACGAATATTGGTAATTTGAGATTGTTCGAGTACCGGAATTTCAACTACTGCTTTACTCCCTTTAGTAACAGAGGTTAGGTAATTTTCTGGCACATCGGCCTCTACATACATGCGGTTGAGGTTGACAATTCTAAGAATTGGGGTGACTCCAGGAGCAACACTAGCACCTTGGTTTGCGAATACCTGATCTATGGTTCCATTAAATGGCGCATAAATCCTAGTTTTAGCCAGTTGTCTTTTCATCTGAACTAACTGCTTTTTTTGAGCTTCATAACGAGTTTTCGCTTCCAGATACATCATTTCAGAACCAATTTTCTGATTCCACAGCCGTTCTGTTCTTTCAAAAGTTGTTTCAGCTAGATTGAGCTGAAGCTCGATTTGATCCAATTGCTCCTTTAGCCCCGCATCATCAATTTTAGCTAAAAGCGTCCCTTTTTTAACAGACTTCCCTTCCTTGACATAAATAGCAACTAACTTACCGCCGTATTCGGGATACAAGTCTAAGTTTTGTCTCGTCTTTACATTGGCTTGAACTTCTATGGTATGTTCAAAATTGACTGCTTCTACAGCTAGCGCAGTAACTAAAACNCGCTTTTCGCTGTTGGTNATCTTATCAATTGCNGTATTGACTTCCTCAAGTGCTGTTGTGGCAGTATTGATTTGTTGGNTTAATTTATCTTTTTGAACCTGAAGAGCTTCCAAGCTGGAAGGAGNTGAAACGTTTTCTTTGCTGACTTCTGAAGGTTGCCCACAACGGAACATTAAAAGAGAAAGACCGATAAATAGGATTGATTTTTTCATAAGAATTTATTCTATTGGAGTATTAAGAAGGGTTTCTAGGGTTAATTTTTTTTGGATTACATTTTGAATGGCCGAAATGTAATTATTCTGTGCACTGTACAATTGAAGTTGAGCCTGTCTGAGGTCAAAAGAACTTGCGATACCCTCAAAGTATTTGGATTGATTTTTTTGTTCAATTCTTTCAGCTAAGGCCAAATTCTCTTTGTTTGTAAAGTAGGTTTCAACTGATAACTCATATTCGTTTACAGCAGCCTNTACTTCGATGCTGATTCTTTCCTGAGTTTCTTCGAGAGAAGTTTCTGCCTGATCCACAGCAATTTTAGCTTTTTGNGATTGCGCTCTTCGTTTAAAAGAACTGAAAATGGGGACTTGTAGGTTTACACCAAACAAGGCTGCTCCAAACCATTTTTGTCCAGGGTCGGTAAATGAAAAAGTTTCACTATTTCCAGTATAATTTCCATTTAAAAAGGCGGATAGTCTGGGCAAACTTTTTGATTTTTCGTATNTGTAAAGCAGGCTTTCAGAACGTAAATTATTGGATGCAATTTTAATATCGACATTGTTGTCAAGCTTTAGGTCCGCTTCAAATTTCTGCTCGAAAAGGCCATCAGTGGTTAGTGACTCTAAGGTATCAACAAGATCTAATGGAGCTTTGGTAGGGAAACCCATAAGNAGTTTAAGCATATTAAGACTGATTTTCTGGGTGTTTTTTGCATAACGCAATTGTGTTTCAACACTGGAGAGTGTTAGCCTGAGCTGTTCCACACTTTCTTCCTCNTCAAAACCATTTCTAAAAAGGGCTCTAATTTCGTTTAAGTTGGCTTCCAGATTACCTTTATTTTTTTCTAAAAACTTGATGTTTTCTTGAATCAATAAAACGGAACTGTAGGTGGAAACAATATTCTTTTTGATCTCTAAAGCGGTTTTTTCTAAAAGATTTTTAGATATGTCTAAGTAAAAGGTNGATGCTTCCAGACCAACGATGTAAGAACCATCAAACAACAATTGTTGGAGTGTTACTCCAGCATCCATAGTTTGGGGAGTTCCAAATTGAACTTCGGCAAACTCACCTTCTTTTCCACCGAAAAATTGAGCNGGGATGAGTGAAGTAGGAAGCTCTAGNAAATTCTGATAATTTGCACTGGCACTGATTTGAGGAAGACCTATTGCAATGGTACTCCAACGTTCTTTGTAGGCACGCTGAACCTCACGGCTGGCATTGAGTATTTGTCTGTTATTTTCCTGTCCAAAAGCAACGGCTTCGTCCAAGGTCACTGTCTCAGGGAGCTCTTGGGCAAAAGTCCATGAAACAACAAGTGTTAAGAGTAGTGTTAGGTTGAGGTTAGTTCTCATGCGTTAAATTCTTTTTTATAATGCTCTAGTTTTTCAATCCCTAGAGGNGTGCAAATGGCACGTAAATGATACTCTGAAAAATCAANCAATAATTGATCAATTTTATANNCATCTAANGGAAAGAGGTTGATGTCAGTCACACCTCGCATTCCATTAAAATAAATTCTAGTGATAAAGTCAACATTAATNTCTTTTCTAAAAAGCCCCGTTTCTATTCCTTTTTTGATGCCTTTGGAAAAGGAACCACTTAATATTTTAAAGTCTCTGGCCTTAATTTTATTGTAGATACTGGGATAGTANTTTTGAAGCTGATATTGGGGAGAATTTTGTTCGTTTGAAAGATGANTTAAAGCCTCTTTTTTTAGTTGATAAAGCTCTATAATGGGNTCCTTTGCCTGTTTNGCAATGGTTTGCAGCCTTTNCATGATGCGACTGTGGTGNGTAAGTGACGCCTGTTCTACCAGAACTTCTTTNTTGGAAAAATGTGTATAGATGGTTTTTTTTGAAATACGCATTTGTTGNGCAATTTCATCCATGGTAATGCTCTTGAAACCGTACTGCAAAAAAAGCCGAATGGCTTGTTCAACAATTTCTTCTTTCATTNATTTTTTTTGCAAAGNTACGAAATGGAAACTATAATCCAAAAAAAGTTTCCAAAGTTTCTANCGCGCTTTGAATCAGATTAAAGTTTATTTTTACAAAAAACCAATTCATGGCGAATTACAGCAAACAGTTTCAGGACTACCTTCAATCNTTCGAGCAAAAGCAAACTCCTAAAGGTTTGTANGCTCCTATTNNCTATTTGCTTGCTTTGGGCGGAAAGCGAATTCGNCCTACATTGACGCTTATGGCAACTGATGTTTTTGACGGAGACACTGGAAATAGTCTTGCNGCAGCACTTGCAGTAGAGCTGTTTCACAATTTTACTTTGATGCACGATGACATTATGGATGATGCACCTTTGCGAAGGGGACAACCGACTGTTCACGAAAAATGGGATGTTAATACGGGTATATTATCAGGAGATGCCATGTTGGTTCAGGCCTATCAAGCATTAGAAGTTTACCCAGAANGGCTGCATTCCAAATTGACTCGCCTATTAAGCAAAACCGCNATCGAAGTTTGCGAGGGCCAACAATACGACGTGGATTTTGAAAAGCAAAACGAAACTACCATAGAGGCTTATTTGGAAATGATTCGGCTAAAAACGGCCGTTTTAGTCGGTTGTGCACTTCAAATGGGAGCTCATATAGCAAATAGTAGTGAAGAGGAAGCACTAAAAATTTATGATTTTGGAGTTTTACTCGGATTGGCATTTCAAATTCAAGATGATTATTTAGATGCTTTTGGTGACCCTAAAACATTTGGAAAGCAAGTAGGGGGTGACATAATTGAAAATAAAAAAACCATACTNTACCACAAAGCATTGNTACTGGGTAATGAAGATCAAAAANTCNAGCTCAGAAGTTGGTTTGAGTCAAGCGAGGATTTTGTAGTGGAACAGAAAATTAAAGCTGTAAAGGAACTATTTGTGGAGACTACTGCGGCAGAAGCGAGCCAAGAATTGATGCAAAANTANACTGAGCAAGCCTTTCAAGCCNTGGAATCCTTGNAGATAAAAAAGCAGGNAAAAACAATTTTAAGGTCTTTTGCAAATCAGTTAATGCAGCGACAATTTTAAAANATCCTTTTAAANAAAGCAGATAAAAACCAACCAATCTGTTTCATTGAAAACGAAGANAGNACTAAAAGCTCTTCACCGAAGGAGGTTTTTTCATCCAAGAATCGAAATATCCTCACAGGTGGGTTTTTGTCAAACATCCGAATAAAAAGTTCACTACCCTTATCATTGTATTTTTCCAGCACATCTAGAAAAAGTAAATCGTAAAACCAAAAGCGACTTCTCTGATGAAATGTTGTTAGGTCTCGCCCTGTTTTAAGGAAAGGGATCAGTCTGTTTATTTGTCGGACGGTATTCATGAATGTAAACCCAGTACTGGCCTTGGTCCAACCTCCAGCAGTTCCAATATGAAGTAAACTAGGTGTATTGGAACGATTAAATGGATAGCAACTCATGGGTATATTCCCCTGTTCTTTTTCTTCAATTTGATAGCTTGTAATATTCATTGATTTTAAATAGGCCTCAATTCCTTCTTCGTATTCTTTAATCGTTAAAAGATCTTTTGAAAAAAGGGTGTATTCAACCAATGCTTGACGATCATTTTGAGGGAGAAGGTAGAGAAATCTCGTTTGTTGTTTTTGGGGAATATTAAAATCCATAAAAAGGATTTTATCTGGGTCAAAACTTCCTTTTGGCGCATTGATAAACCAGCCGATAAAGTGCTGCTTTAAGACAGGATATTTACTTTGTGTTGTAATTTTTTTAGGGTCAAATAAACTTGAAAAAACCTGAGACGCTGAAAAGACTCCTTGGTCAGTTACCACAACTGTATGATCCACTGTTGAGTTCAATTCTTGGACTTCAGCTTGTAAGATACGAATGTTTTGAGGCTCTGATTCCAAGGGGAAATAGCTATTGTAAAAAGCCTTTGAGCGCATCATTTTGTACCGGTATGGACTCAATTTAAAATCCTGTCTTTTTTGAGGAGAAATAAAGGTGGCATGGTTCCATTTTTTCGATAGTAAATCATCAAAATTACCATCTCCAGTTTCCCAAAAGGACCATGTCCTGTCGTCACTGTTTTTTACTTCTTTTTCGATTAAAAGGATTTTCTTAGTCACAAAAAAATCGTCTGCCTTCATCGCATTTAATAAAAGCAGACCAGCAGCACCTCCGCCACAAATGATATAATCGAACTCTTCATTTTTCATAGACAACGCAGTAAAAGTAATTAATTCGACCTGAAATGGTGGACTAATGCGCGAAAGTCTTTATTTTCGCAGAAATTAAGCAACAATGGATAGTGTAATTACGTTTTTTGAATCGATAAGTCCAGTCACAGGTGCTTTTTATGCTACTTTATTCACTTGGGGGCTTACCGCTTTGGGAGCTTCACTGGTTTTCTTTGTCAAAGGGATGAACCGTGCACTTTTAGACGGCTTACTAGGTTTTACTGGTGGGGTGATGGTGGCCGCTAGTTTTTGGAGTCTTTTGGCTCCGGGTATTGAGATGAGTCCTGGAGAAGGTTTTGTAAAAGTAATTCCAGCTGCACTTGGATTTGGCTTGGGTGCCATGTTTATTTTCGGTTTGGATAAAGTCTTGCCTCACATTCATATCAATTTCAAAGAATCTGAAGGGATTAAAACACCCTGGCATCGTACTACATTGTTGGTATTGGCAATTACCCTACACAATATACCTGAGGGATTGGCAGTAGGAGTATTGTTTGGTGGAGTTGCAGCGGGCATACCGGAAGCATCCATTACGGGTGCTGTAGCACTAGCCATCGGAATTGGGATACAGAACTTTCCTGAGGGGATAGCTGTTTCTATGCCTATGAGAAGACAAGGAGTCAGCCGATTTAAAAGTTTTTGGTACGGACAACTCTCCGCAATTGTTGAGCCAGTTGCAGCAGTTATCGGTGCAGTAGCTGTTACGTTTTTCACTCCGCTTTTACCCTATGCATTGGCGTTTGCTGCAGGGGCAATGATATTTGTTGTAGTAGAGGAAGTAATTCCTGAGACCCAGCAGGATAAATATACCGATATAGCAACATTAGGTTTTATAGGAGGCTTTATTGTGATGATGACCTTAGATGTAGCCCTAGGTTAATCCTCCTTTTCGCTAAAATTTTGCCATCCTTGTGCGGTCAATTCTATTTGATGACCCAGACCATTTACAAGTTGACAGCCTGCATTTTGTTCTACTGCATGGCCAATAACAGTAAGCAAGGGGTGATTTTTGATTTTATCAAAGTCTTTTTGGGAAATGGTAAAAAGTAATTCGTAATCTTCTCCTCCATTTAGCACAGCAGTGGTTGAGTTGAATTTAAACTCTTCACAGATAAGGTTTACTTCAGGATCCATAGGCAATTTTTCTTCAAAGAGATGAAAACCAATATTGGAGGATTTTGAAAGATGAAGGATTTCAGAAGAAAGTCCGTCGCTGATATCGATCATGGAAGAAGGAACGATCTTTAATTCATCAAGCAATTCGATCACATCCTTTCTAGCCTCTGGTTTGAGCTGTCGTTCAATACTGTAGGTATAAGGACTCAAATCGGGCTGTGTATTAGGATTTACTTGAAACACCGCTTTTTCGCGTTCTAAGACCTGAAGGCCCGTATAAGCCGCTCCTAAGTCACCGCTTACCACTAATAAGTCATTTTCTTTTGCTCCTGAGCGCGGGACAATTTTATCTTTGGAAGCCACTCCAATTGCAGTTATAGAAACGGTTAGTCCCGTGGTACTGCTCGTTGTATCTCCACCGACTAGATCTACCTTATAATTTTTACAGGCCAAGTCAATACCAGCGTAAAATTCCTCTAAAGCTTCTAATGTAAACCGATTCGATACGGCAATAGAGACTGTTATTTGTGTGGGTATCGCATTCATGGCATAGACGTCCGAAAGATTTACCATTACTGCTTTATAACCTAAATGCTTTAAGGGCATATAGCTCAAATCAAAATGAACTCCTTCAACTAATAAATCAGTGCTGATAAGGGTTTGTTTTGAATTGTGATCGATAACAGCTGCGTCATCTCCTATTCCCAAAACACTCGATTTATTTTCATGCTTTACGGATTTGGTCAACGCCTCGATTAAAGCAAATTCCCCTAAGTTATCTAGAGGAGTTTTAGATGTATTTTTATCTTCAAACATGGCTCAAAAGTAAGGAACCTTGGTTAATTGTTAAAGCTTAAGCAGGCTTATGTTTTTTTACTAATTTTAAATAAAAAATAATGATGAAATCCCTGTCCCTAAAATTATTGATCTTCCTACTTTTTTTGAATTGCGCTAAGGATNCTGAAATAGATCAATCACCGTCAGTAATTGATACTCCCNATACAGAACTTTCCAACGATACNANCGATACTGAGAACTCCCTTGGATATATCCCTTGTGAAAACGGTATGGCAGGTATTTATCCCTGTTTGGGATTTGATTTATTGTCAAGAGTTACTTTAAATGAGTTTGGAAGTGAGTATGGGAATGACAATTGGGGTTGGACAGACCCAGATACAGGGGTCGAATATGTGCTCAATGGTTTAGACGATGGAGTGGGATTTGTGTCGATTGAAGACCCAGAAAATCCCGTATATTTAGGGAAATTACCTACAGCTACAGAACCAAGTCCTTGGAGAGATGTCAAGGTATATAACAATTACGCTTTTATCGTGAGTGAAGCTCAAGACCACGGCCTGCAAGTCTTTGATTTAACTCGACTTCGAGGACTAACCGAAGCTCAAAATTTTTCAGCAGATGCCGTGTTAAACGATTTCGGTAATGCACATAATATTGCGATCAATGAGGATACTGGATTTGCGTATGTTGTTGGCTCCCAACTTTACAACGGAGGTCCGGTATTTATTGATATCAACGACCCTAAAAATCCTTCAGTTACGGGAGGCTTTGAAGCAGCTTCCTATACTCATGACGCACAAATCGTAGTCTATCAAGGGCCCGATTCGAATTATACAGGCAAAGAGCTCCTTTTTGGCAGTAACAGTGATGGTGGAGCAAATAATAGGGTAGTTATTCTGGATGTGACCGATAAGGAAAATCCAGAATGGATTCAGTCCATCTCTTATGAAAATGGTGGTTACACTCATCAAGGCTATCTTACTGAGGATCACCGTTATTTTTTACTTGGGGATGAGTTGGATGAATTAAATTTTGGGTCGCCTACCTCAACCAAAATATTCGATTTATCAGACCTTGAAAGCCCAAAATTTCATTTAAATTATTTTGCAGAAGTCAATGCCATAGATCACAATGGCTATTCTAAAGGCAATCAGTTTTTTATAGCGAGCTACACAGCAGGTCTTAGGGTATTAGATATTAGTGGAATTCAGGAAAAACAGCTCGAGGAGATGAGTTATTTTGATACTTTTCCAGATCACAATAGAGCCTCTTTTTCAGGAGCTTGGAATGTATATCCCTATTTTCAAAGTGGAGTTATTGCGGTTAATGATATTGAATCCGGTTTGTTCCTTTTAAAAGCCTCTGAAAATTAATGAGGGTTTTACTAAAAGGCATCTCGATCTGCTTGCTCATAAGTTGCTCCCCCTCCATAGAGATGGATTCGACTACTCTGATTCCAATCAGTGGAAACTGGGATTTGGTCACGACTTATGGCGGTAGTGAAGAAGACATCGCTCATGGAATTACTGCCACAGCAGATGGAGGGTATATACTCGTTGGAAACTCCAAAAGTACAGATGGTACATTTTCAAATAAAAACCGTGCAGGCAGCGATGTTTTTTTAATGAAATTTAATGCTTTAAATGAAGTGGAATGGACTTCAACTTATGGAGGCTCTGAAGACGATCGAGGACATGATGTGGTTCAACTAGCAGATGGAGGCTTTGCGGTTGTAGGTTACAGTCAGAGTAGTGATGGAGATGCTAGTAGAAATAAGGGCCAACACGATAATTGGGTTTTCAGAACTGATGCCTTAGGAAATTTACTTTGGGAAAAAAGCTTTGGGTTTTTAGGTCACGACCATGCGTATAGTATTATCTCAACCTCCGACGGAGGTTTATTTTTCAATGGATTTTTAGATGTTACAGCCTCCAATGGAGCAGGTCAAGATGGCAAGGTGCAACTCACAAAAAAACATGGAGTTGGAGAATTTTGGTGCCATAAATTGGATGCAGATGGAAATCTTCAATGGAGGCGTTATTTTGGAGGGACAAGTAACGACCGCTCTTACGATGCAATCGAGACAAAGGAAGGTGATTTTGTTTTAGTTGGAAGTTCAGAAAGTCAGGATGTGGATATTACGAACCCTAAAGGGGAATACGATATTTGGGTGGTAAAAATTGACGCTAAGGGAAATTTACTTTGGCAGCGTTCCGTAGGAGGAAGTGGTTACGATATTGGGACGGCTTTGATTGAAGCAAATGATGGCGATCTATTGATTACTGGCCAAAGTTATAGCCAAGACAAAGATATTACTGATCCACTTGGTTCCTCTGACGGGATCTTGGTTAGGATGTCTGCTGAAGGAGAATTAAAAAAAGTGCAAAACTATGGATCGAATGAATTTGATAGCGTAAAAGATATTATCCAAAGAGCCGACGGAACTCTTGTAATGGTTGGATACAGCGGGTCTGGAGAAATAGAAACAGGTGGTGNTTTAGATAATGATGTTTTTCTTTATTTTACATGTATTGATTGCACCTTGGTAAATATATTCAAAATTGACGGTGAAGGCCTTGATATTCCTGAGAAAATTGCCATAACCACNAAAGGGCAAGTAATTCTTGTTGGAAGCACCAATAGTACAACAGCTCCTTATTCAAATCCAGCAGGAGAGAAAGACCTTTTTGTTGCCATTTGGAATTAAATTCTCCAATGAATCCATAGCTTAAAACAATTGTAATTGGTCTCAAATCGTAATAAATACGCTATATTTGTATATTATTTAGATTAATTCTTTATTAGATGATAAAGGTTGCTAAAACAGCAAAAGAAAAAGTTGAGATGCTCATGAAAGAGGAGGGTTTTAATCCGTCCAAAGATTATGTTCGTGTGGGTGTAAAAAGTGGAGGTTGTTCGGGGCTTTCGTATGATCTTAAATTTGATCATACACTTCAAGGCGACGACAAACTTTTCGAGGACAACCAGGTTAGAATTTTAGTAGACAAAAAAAGTCTACTCTACCTTATTGGCACTACCCTTGAGTACTCTGGCGGTCTCAATGGAAAAGGTTTTGTCTTCAACAACCCTAACGCACAACGAACTTGTGGCTGTGGAGAGAGTTTCTCATTATAAAAAAAGAAAATGGCTTATACTGAAGAAGAATTAAAAAAAGAATTAGAAACCAAAGAATACGAGTATGGTTTCTACACGGATATTGATTCAGACACCTTTCCAATTGGTCTGAACAAGGAAATTGTAAGAAAAATTTCTGAAAAGAAGGGAGAACCCGAATGGATGACGGATTGGCGGTTAAAAGCCTTTGAATCATGGTCTGAAATGACAGAACCAGAATGGGCGAACGTCAATTATAAAAAACCTGACCTTCAAAAAATATCGTATTATTCAGCCCCTAAATCAAAGCCGAAATACGACAGTTTAGATGAGGTTGATCCTGAATTGCTCAAGACTTTTGAAAAGCTTGGTATTTCAATCGACGAACAAAAAAAATTAGCAGGTGTGGCTGTTGATATAGTTATGGACTCCGTATCTGTAGCGACAACATTTAAAGATACACTTGCTGAAAAAGGGATTATCTTTTGTTCAATCTCAGAGGCAATTAAAGAGCACCCCGAATTGGTGAAAAAATACATCGGGAGTGTCATTCCTCCGAAAGACAATTATTACGCTGGNCTCAACAGTGCAGTGTTTACTGACGGCTCGTTTTGTTATATCCCCAAAGGCGTTCGTTGTCCAATGGAATTGTCGACCTATTTTAGAATCAATCAAGCTGGAACAGGACAGTTTGAAAGAACTTTAGTAATCGCTGATGAGGGAAGTTATGTAAGTTATTTAGAAGGATGTACTGCTCCTTCTAGAGATGAAAACCAGCTGCACGCTGCTGTAGTTGAGCTCATAGCTCTCGACGATGCTGAGATCAAATACTCTACAGTACAAAACTGGTTTCCAGGAGATAAAGAGGGTAAAGGTGGTGTGTTCAACTTTGTCACCAAGCGTGGAATTTGTCACGAGCGATCAAAAATCTCTTGGACTCAAGTAGAAACAGGATCTGCGGTCACGTGGAAATATCCTTCCTGTATTTTAAAAGGAAATCATTCGGTTGGAGAGTTTTATTCAATAGCTGTAACCAATAATTTCCAGCAGGCGGACACAGGGACAAAAATGATTCACCTTGGAAAAAACACCAAGAGTACAATTATTTCCAAAGGAATTTCTGCAGGAAAATCCCAAAACAGTTACCGAGGCCTAGTTCAAGTAGGATCAAGAGCTAAAAATGCAAGAAATTTTTCTCAATGCGACTCCCTTCTCATGGGGAACGATTGCGGAGCTCATACCTTTCCTTACATAGAAGCCAAGAATAACTCTGCACAAATTGAACACGAAGCNACTACTAGTAAAATAGGAGAAGATCAAATTTTTTACTGCAATCAAAGGGGAATTGATACTGAAAANGCAATTGCTTTAATAGTAAATGGTTTCAGTAAAGAGGTTTTGAATAAACTCCCAATGGAATTCGCGGTAGAAGCGCAAAAATTATTAGAAATCTCCCTAGAGGGATCAGTAGGATAAAAAAACNGNTATGTTAACAATAGAAAATTTACANGCNCAAGTAGAAGGTAAAGCGATTCTNAAAGGAATTGATCTGGATGTAAAAGCGGGTGAAGTCCANGCAATTATGGGACCTAACGGTTCGGGAAAAAGTACACTTTCATCATTAATTGCAGGGAATGAGGAATATGAATTGACCAAAGGGAAAATGTTACTAAAAGGAAAGGATTTATCTGAGATGGATGCTGAAGAGCGTGCACATGAGGGAATTTTTCTTTCTTTTCAGTACCCTGTTGAAATCCCCGGAGTTTCCGTTACTAATTTCATCAAGACGGCGATCAACGCGAATAGAAAAGCTAAGGGCTTGGGGGATATGCCTGCAAGTGAGTTACTCAAAAAAATACGAGACAAAGCCAAACTTCTAGATATTGATTCTAAATTTTTATCTCGTTCTCTTAATGAAGGCTTTTCAGGAGGAGAAAAAAAACGAAATGAAATTTTTCAAATGGCCATGCTTGAGCCAGCACTCTCAATTCTTGATGAAACAGATTCAGGACTTGATATCGATGCACTTAAAATCGTTGCTAATGGGGTGAATAAACTCAAAAGTAAAGACAATGCAACTATTGTCATTACCCATTATCAAAGATTATTAGACTATATAGTGCCTGATTTTGTACATGTACTATTTGATGGTAAAATTGTTAAATCAGGAACCAAGGAACTCGCCCACGAATTGGAAGCCAAAGGTTATGACTGGATCAAAGAATTAGCATCTCATGGAGTTTAAAGAGAAATTAATTTCATCTCACCTGGCTTTTGAAGAAGACCTNTATCAAAATGANAGTGTNTCTCAAGCAAGAGCCACTGCACTTAAGGTTTTTGAAGAGAAAGGTTTTCCCTCTAAAAAAGAGGAGGCATGGAAATACACTTCACTGGAGGCTCTAATTAAAAAAGATTACGCCCTGTTTCCTAAATCTGAAAGCAGTATTGAGGTCAATGATGTAAAAAAATACTTTTTGTACGATACTGATACCTATAAAGTAATTTTTATAGATGGTGTTTATAGTCCGTTTTTATCTAATACTACCCATGACGGACTTGATGTTTGTTTGATGTCTGCTGCGCTTTCGAAGCCAAAATATAGAGACCTCATCGACACTTATTTTAATAAGATAGCTCCTGAGGACGACAGCATGACAGCACTCAACACTTCATATGCTAAAGAGGGCGCTTACATTTACATNCCTAAAAGTGTAGTCGCTGAAAAGCCCATTGAAATTATTCATTTTTCTTCTGGGAATGAAAGTGCCTTGTGGTTACAGCCAAGAAATTTAATTGTTGTTGATGAAAACGCTCAAGTTCAAATAATTGAACGCCATCAAAGCCTTAAAGAACATCCTGTAGTGACCAATTGTGTTACCGAGATTTATGTTCATCAAAGCGCTTTTTTGGATTACTACAAANTACAAAACGACCTTCCCTCAGCCTCCTTGATTGACAANACTTTTATAGTGCAGGAAAAAANTAGCCATGCCAGCGTGCATACCTTTTCTTTGGGAGGNAAACTGATACGCAATAACTTGCGTTATTTCCACAAGGGTGAGCATATCATGTCCACACTTAAAGGGGTTACCATTTTACACGACAAACAACACGTAGATCATGCTACGCTTGTCCATCATGCGCAACCCAATTGTGAAAGTCATCAAGACTACAAAGGAATATTTNCAGAGCGATCGGAAGGCGTATTTAATGGACAGATATTGGTTGATAAAATAGCCCAAAAAACAAATGCATTTCAACAGAATAATAACATTCTTTTGGATGATAAGGCTACTGTAAATACNAAGCCTCAATTGGAAATTTTTGCCGACGATGTCAAGTGTTCTCACGGATGTACCATCGGTCAACTGGATGAGGAAGCATTATTCTATTTAAGGTCTAGAGGNATTCCAAAAAAAGAAGCCAAGGCTTTGATGACNTATGCTTTCGCAAATAATGTACTGGAGAGTGTACAGCTTCCTTCACTAAAGAAGCGAATCAACGGTCAAATTGCGAAAAAACTAGGAGTTAATCTTGGATTTGAGCTNTAGATGTTAGACGTCAACAAAATCCGTGCTGATTTTCCCATACTTTCACGAAAAGTCAATGGCCAACCCCTAGTGTATTTCGACAATGCAGCAACCTCTCAAACCCCCACACAGGTTATAGAAGTAATTACAGATTATTACACTCGATTAAATTCCAACATTCACCGAGGAGTTCACAAACTGAGTCAGGAAGCTACAGAGGCTTATGAAGCGGCNCGTAAAACNATACAAGAACATTTTAATGCCGCTCNTGCCCAAGAAATCATCCTTACNNCAGGNACTACAGAAAGCATCAACCTAATNGCTTCNGNCTATACCAGTNTNTTAAAAACAGGCGATGAGCTACTGATTTCNGCTTTAGAACACCATTCCAATATTGTNCCTTGGCAGATGCTCTGCGAACGNACAGGGGCTCANTTAAAAGTCATCCCNATGACNGAAANGGGAACCTTGGATATGGAAGCTTTNGATACNCTNCTAAATNCGAAAACTGCNCTGGTTTTTGTCAATCACGTNTCCAATGCTTTAGGNACGGTGAATCCAATCGAGCAAATCATCAGTAAAGCTCATGCGGTTGGNGCAGAAGTTNTAATTGATGGAGCACAAGCCTGCCCGCATATCAAACCTGATGTTCAAGAACTAGATGCAGATTATTACGTGACCTCTGCTCACAAATTATGCGGCCCTACCGGCGTAGGAATGCTTTACGGCAAAGCGGAACTACTAAACAAACTTCCACCATATCAAGGTGGAGGAGAAATGATCGCTACAGTTACTTTTGAAAAAACCACCTATGCTGACCTCCCGCATAAATTTGAAGCTGGAACACCAAATATAGCAGGAGGAATTGCTTTTGGAGCCGCTTTGGACTATATGAATTCCATTGGTTTCAAAGAGATAGCTGCCTATGAAGAAGAACTTCTCAATNATGCTACAACAGCATTAAAACAAATTCCTGGAGTAAAAATTTACGGGGAAGCAAGTGAAAAAACCGCAGTAATCTCTTTTAACGTAAAAGGGATTCATCCTTATGACATCGGCAGCATATTAGATCAAATGGGAATCGCTGTTCGAACCGGACATCACTGCGCCCAACCGATCATGGATTTTTATCAAATTCCAGGTACAGTAAGGGCTTCCTTTTCATTTTACAATACCAAAGATGAAATCGANCGAATGGTTGAAGGGCTGAAGAAAGCAATAAGCATGTTGCAATAAATTAATACATTTATATATGGAAAGCATAGNGGAGAAACAACAAGAGGTGATAGAAGAGTTTTCCTTATTCGAAGACTGGATGCAACGCTACGAGCATATGATNGATCTCGGAAAATCACTTCCTTTAATTGCAGAGGAGTTTAAAACCGAAGACAATATTATTAAAGGATGTCAAAGTAAAGTTTGGGTCCATGCTGCTTTGGAAGAAGACCAATTGGTATTTACCGCAGATAGTGATGCAATCATTACCAAAGGAATTATTGCCATTTTAATTCGTGTATTTTCAAATCAACACCCCAAAGCAATTTTGGAAGCAGACACCGATTTTATTGACAAAATTGGATTAAAAGAACATTTATCACCCACTCGAGCAAACGGTTTAGTTTCAATGATTAAACAGATTAAAATGTACGCAGTGGCTTATCAAACTCAACTGAATTAGAACAAATGTCAGATACATTAGATACCGGCGCCTTAGGAGAAAAAATTGTCNATGTTTTAAAAACAATTTACGATCCAGAAATCCCTGTTGATATATATGAACTAGGCTTGATTTACGATGTGTTTGTAAATGAAGATTCAGACGTCAAAATTTTGATGACATTGACCACTCCTAATTGTCCAGTTGCTGAATCCCTTCCTATGGAAGTCGAGGAGAAAGTAAAATCTTTAGACGAGGTGAAGAGTGCTGAGGTTGAGATTACTTTTGANCCCCCATGGACTCAAGACTTGATGAGNGAAGAAGCTAAATTAGAATTGGGGATGCTATAAGCTATGAGTTCTTCCATTGTCAATAAGGTTGCAAAAAGTCCATTGATCAATATTGATCTAGAGGAATGGATCCCAGANGGTCAAAGGACATTAATAGACTTAGCACAGTGGTTAGANCAGGGATTTTTACTTAGAGAAAAANCCTTTAGAGAAGCTTTAAAGCAGGAGGATTGGGAAAAATATCAAGATCATCATGTTGCAATTCACTGTTCTTCAGAGGCGATTATACCAGCATGGGCAGCATTGTTANTAACCAGTTATTTACATCCCTATGCTAAAGAAATTGTGATGGGAACTTTAGCTGATCTTGAGCGNCATTTATTTGCTAAAATGATTGCAGAACTTGATTTATCTCCTTTTGAAGACAAGCCCTTAATGATCAAAGGATGTTCAGATACTTCTATTCCTGAAGATGCCTATATACAATTGATTCAGCGATTACAACCCGTTGCCAAAAGTTTATTTTACGGAGAAGCCTGTTCTTCCGTACCTTTATGGAAGGTAAAAAAGTAAGGTGAAAGCTGAGCAAAAAAAACTTTTAATTATTTCTTACTACTGGCCTCCCTCTGGAGGTTCTGGGGTACAGCGATGGATGTANTTTGCAAAATATCTGAAATCCTCAGGATGGAAGCCCTATATACTTACAGTAGATGAAAATGTTGCNGCCTANCCTGTAGTAGATAAAAGTTTACTGAAAGAAGTAGNGTCNATTCCAACTATTCGAACCCAAACTCGAGAGCCTTTACGTTGGTATTCTAGAATAAANACAGCTTCTGAGACGGCGGGAATACCACAAGGTGCAATCCAAACAAAAAGTCTTTTTGGGAAGTTTGCGGCTTTTATTAGGGGAAACTTTTTTATTCCTGATGCTCGAAAAGGATGGCGCCCTTATGCCCTTAAAGCGGCAGAGGATCTAATCCAAAAAGAAGGAATTCAAAGAGTAGTNACTACGGGTCCTCCCCATTCAACCCATTGGGTAGGTGCTCAACTGAAAGATAAATTTGGGTTAAAATGGACTGTTGACTTAAGAGATCCTTGGGTAACACTTTTTTATAATAAGCAACTGTATCGAACGCTTTGGGCGGTAAATAGAGATCGAAGCCAGGAGAAAGCTGTCCTCAAAAACGCTGATGNTGTTCTGACCACAGTAGGAGGAAATTTTCACGAATACCTTAAAAAGATTGTACCCCATCAAGAATATTATGCCATACCCAATGGGTATGATCAAGACTTGATAAAGTCTGTTAGTACAGATCAGCTTTCTGAATTTCATGTGGTTTATACGGGTTTATTGACCGAAAATCAAAATTATCAAACGCTTATTCAGGTTCTTAAACAACTCCAAAGTAGTCATTCCATTTGCCTGTCATTAGCAGGTCAAATTCATGGAGAAATTCTTACTGCATTTAAGGAGGAGTTGCCAAATATTCAACTTAAACATTATGGGTATCTGCCTCATAAAGAGGCCATCCGATTGATGAAAAGTGCAGATTTGTTGTTGAATTTTATTTTTATTGGCGCTCAAAAGGATATGATTTCAGGAAAACTATTGGAATATATTGCAACAGCAATTCCCATTTTATCTATCGGAGACCCCAATTCTGAAGCAGGAAAATTTTTAAAACAAGGTACAGCGGCAGCCATGTTTGAAGCAGATCAACTGGATAAAATTCAACGTTTTATTGAAAAAGCAATTAAAGGAAAAGGTTTACTAAAAAACCGTTTTCCTGACATTGAAAATTGGAGTAGAGAGGCGTTGACAAAACGATTGGAGCGAATTCTATTGTAGTCGATTTAGGATTCTTTAGCTTCTTCTTTTTTTGATCCCATAGAACCGACGAGCAATCCAAGGCCTAATCCAAGAAAGATACTTCCTACAAAATATAGCGCATGAAGTGTTAATAAAAAGAATCCAGCACCCAGTCCTATAAAAAGACCACCACCTACAGCCCAGTCTCTATTGATTTTTAGCATGACTTTTAAGTTTTAATTAGAATAAAAACTCAAAATATAAAATTTAATGGTAAAGTGCATTACGCTCAATATAGTTCAGTATTGACATGGGTAGGAGGGATTTTACATCCTTACCTTGACGTAGGATTTTTCTGATACTCGTAGCAGTATAATCAAGTTTAGGGGCATCGACAAAATGGATATTGGGGTGATCTAAATACTGCGCTGGAATTTCATTTTTATGTTCCCTAGGATATACATATAGGTCTACAAGAGACACTATTTTTTGATGCTCTTTCCACCGATCAAAAAAGGCCAAGTTATCTGCACCCATTAAAAGTACAAAACGAACCTCCGGTTCTTTTTCACAAAGATATTCTAAGGTAGTAATCGTATAGCTGGGTTGTGGAAATGAAAATTCCACATCAGAAAGTGTCAAATTTGAGAATTCAGTTATCGCTAGGCGAACCATTTCCAATCTGTGGTGCGCTGCTTCAAGTTCAAGATCTTTTTTAAAAGGGTTTTGGGGACTCACGATAAATCGAACCTCGTCCAAGCTACTGTGTTGCAAAAAATAGTTCCCCAAGGCGAGGTGTCCGTTATGAACCGGATTAAAGGTGCCAAAATACAGACCAACTTTTTTCACAGTATAAAGGTAGGGAATCCTCTAGGATTCTATAAAATCACTTACAATTTGTAAGGCCTCTTTTTTAGCAGTTTCCAGATCGTCGTTGATAAGGATATAGTCAAATTTAGAAGCAAACTCCATTTCCAAAGCTGCCTTTTTTACCCGTTCTTCAATTTTTTCTTCGCTATCGGTTCCCCTTGAGCGAAGGCGCTCTTCCAAAATATCAATTGAAGGAGGTTGAACAAAAACGGCAAGTGTATTTGAAGGATATTTTTGTTTGATGGTCATGCCCCCTNTGACATCTATATCAAAAAGAATGTGTTTTTCTTGTTTCCAGAGNCGTTCTANTTCAGANTNNAGCGTTCCATAANACAGTTTTTCATANACCTCNTCATATTCTANAAATTCATCAGCTTTNATNTTAGCTTGAAACTGTTCANCAGACAAAAAGTGATAATCTANTCCATTTTGCTCATTAGCTCGAGGAGTTCTTGAAGTTGCGGAAATAGAAAACCCCAAAGGGAGTGATTGAGNAAGGAGATAATGTACAAGTGTTGTCTTACCACTTCCAGAAGGTGCTGAAAACACAATNAGCTTTCCTGTTTTCAACTACAATACGTTTAACAATTGTTCTTTAATTTTCTCCAGCTCATCTTTCATCTGTACAACTATTTTTTGAAGCTCAGAATGATTTGCTTTTGAACCAATCGTATTGATTTCTCGACCAATTTCTTGAGCGATAAACCCTAATTTTTTTCCAACGGGCTCCTTACTCTTCATGATTTTTTTAAAGTAGTCNAAGTGATTTTTCAACCGAACTTTTTCCTCGGTAATNTCAAATTTTTCAAGATAAAAAATCAGTTCTTGCTCAAANCGATTGNCATCGATCTCAATTTTTAAATCAGCAAGTGCTTCTTTTAATTTTAGNTCAATTTTTTGATTTCGTTCGGGGTCAATCTTCTTTATGGCATTAAGATGATCTTCTATTAAGTTAATTCTTAGAATAAAATCTTTTTCAAGTTGAGCACCCTCATCTGTACGGTAACCATTGATATCTTTAATGACGGTATCCAAAAGATTAAAAACAATCTTTTTTTCAGTTTCATCAAGAGAATCACGATCAGAACTAAGAGTATCAGGTAAGCGCATGGCTAAGGCAAGACGCTCGCTAGAGGTACTATCTCCCAAGGCTTTTAGTTGTTCCATATAGGCACTTACAATCTGCGTATTTATTTTTGTAGGTGCGTTTTGGCCATTGTATTCTACATACATAGTTAAATCTATTTTCCCACGGAACATTTTACTTGCGAGGCGTTTGCGAATTTCAGGATCTAGTTCTCTTAAATAAGAGGGTGTTCGCAAGTTTATATCTGCGTTTTTACTGTTTAAAGCCCGTATTTCTATGCTGATGCGTTTATCCTCCCATTGGGTTTCTTTTTTTCCGTAACCCGTCATGGATCTAATCATACAATGATTTAATTATAGTTTTCGAATTTTAATATTTCTAAATGAAACTTTATTACCGTGATCTTGTAAACCTATTTTTCCAGACTTAAATTTTCCAAAGCGTTTGAAATTACAATCGTCGTTAAATTTTGAATTGGAAACCAATGCGTCCCATTCTGGACCACTAAGAGGAAATTCAACAATCTTGGTACCGTTTAATTTTACACTTCCTTGATTTTTATTGTGATCAACTTTAAGTACAATATGGTTCCATTCACCGGCAGGATTACACACATCTTTTGAAGGCTGAACTAGATCGTAAAGTGCACCTGCTTGGTGAAAATTGGGGTTGACCTTGGCATCAGGATGACGCTCATTGTCAATAATCTGTATTTCAGGACCAGTGGAATATGGCTTGTTGTGAGATTCACCCTCTTGAACCCCCCAAAAGATTCCACTATTTCCTCTTTCAGAAATATTCCATTCAATGGATAATTCAAAACTTTTATACACCTTGTCGGTNACNATATCGTGAATATAATCNCCTTTAGGACGCAGTTNNGGGTCAAAAGTCAACACNCCGTTTTTNGCAGTCCAAATAGGTGTTACCCCTTTTCTATTNAAGCGATGCCATCCATTGAGTGTTTCCCCATCNAANANNGATTCCCAATCTCCNTTGGTTTCATTNGTCGTTGGNAGCGAGCTNGCNGTCANTAANCCNAANGCAAGNAATNAAANAAGTATTTTTTTCATANTTATAAGTTTAAAATATTTTTTAANAATTGATNATCAACTGANCCTCCGGCAAAATCATCAAATGTTTTTTGTGTTGCCTCAATGATATGATTNTNAATAAAGGGCGCTCCTTCTCGTGCTCCTTGTTCAGGACTTTTGATACANCANTCCCATTCCATNACTGCCCANACATCACAACCGTATTCNGTNAGTTTGGTAAAAATGGTTTTAAAATCAATTTGTCCNTCCCCAGGAGAGCGNTACCTNCCAGCTCGNTCTNTCCAGTCNCCGTAACCNCCAAAAGCTCCTTTTTTACCATTTGGNTTAAATTCNGAATCCTTGACATGGAAAGACTTGATAAACTCGTGGTAATGATCAATATATTCGATNTAGTCAAGTTGCTGTAAAACAAAATGGCTTGGATCGTAAAGGATATTGACGCGTTTATGATTNCCTGTGGCTTCTAAAAAACGTTCAAAAGTCACTCCATCNTGAAGGTCTTCACCAGGGTGAATTTCATAACANACATCNACNCCATTNTCGTCAAATACGTCNAGTATGGGTTTCCANCGATTGGCTAATTCTTTAAAACCNAGCTCCACCAAACCGTTAGGNCGTTGCGGCCAAGGGTGCCATGTATGCCAAAGNAGNGCACCAGAAAAGGTAGCATGAGTTTTTAAGCCCAGGCGCTTACTTGCAATNGCTGCCTTTTTCATNGTNTCCACAGCCCATTCAGTTCGTGCTTTNGGNTTATTCCTNAGTTTTTCAGGNGCAAAATTATCAAACATCAAATCATAGGCAGAATGAACTGCAACTAATTGCCCTTGAAGGTGAGTGGAAAGTTCTGTAATTTCCAGGCCATAAGAATTGATTTTACCTTTAAGCTCGTCACAATAAGTTTGACTTTCAGCAGCNTNATCAAGNTCGATTAAAAAATGNTCCCAAGTGGGAATTTGTATTCCTTTGTAGCCCAAGTCNGCTGCCCATTTACANATTCCATCTAAGGAATTAAAAGGGGCTTTACTNTCGACAAACTGNGCGAGAAAGACCGCAGGGCCTTTTATTGTTTTCATTGATTTTCNAGGCTGAGCCATACGTTTCCATTTTTATGTGATTCAACAACTTTTTCTATAAAGAGCATACCTCTTACCCCATCGTTCATNGTTGGATACTCTCCNTNAAANGATTTTTCATTTCGGANNGCTTTTGCAACTCCNTTGTANATGTTNCCCATGGCATCAAAGATTCCCTCNGGNTGGCCNCCNGGNAGTTTGGTTCCGTCTTGNGCAACTGCNGAGGCATANGCATTNCCAGGCTTAATNACCCTNCGCGGTTCNTCNTCTTTNAGGTGGTAAAGNAAGTTTGGATTTTCTTGTTCCCAACGATAAGCTCCTTTTTTACCGTAAATNGCNACGGTTAATCCATTTTCTTCNCCNGTAGCAATTTGACTGGCTCTTATAACACCTTTAACTGTATTTGAAAAACGAACTAAAACNGTTCCGTCTANATCAAGAGTATTGTCNTCATAAAGNGTGTTTAAATCNGCTAGTANGGACTTTACNTCCATACCNGTNAGGTATTCTGTCATCTGGAANGCATGNGTTCCAATATCNCCTATACAAGAGCTAATTCCTGCTTTTTTAGGATCCAAACGCCAAACAGTTTTACGNACTTCAGGNTCGTGAATTACAGGGTTNATCCAACCTTGGTAATATTGAACATCAATTTTTTGTATTTCTCCAAGNTCTCCTTCAGCNATCATNTGCTTCATNTGGCGAACCATTGGGTAACCNGTATAGGTATAGGTTACNGCAAAAATNGCATTGTTTNCNTTTTGAAGNGCTTCCANTTCNTTGGCCTCAGCATAAGTAGTTGTCAAAGGTTTTTCGCAAATAACATGNAANCCATTTTCGAGNAGTTTTTTTGCCATGGGGAAATGCAAAAAATTTGGAGTGAGTACAGAAACAACTTCGATTCGCTCCTCCTTTGATTTTTTGATTTCTTCAGTGATAAAAGTGTCAAAGTCAACATACACCCGATCTTTTTTGACTCCAATCTGCTCAGCGAATTTTATATTCTCTTCGTATACGGGATTAAAAACACCTCCAGTAATTTCGTATCTATCGTACATGTTGGAAGCTACTCTATGTAAAACACCAATTAAAGAGTCACCTCCTCCTCCTAATATACCTAGTTTAATTTTTCTCATAATGATTTGAATTTAATGGTTTCGTTTTTAAAAAAGATTAAAAATAAAGTTAAAACAACAAAAGAAAAAATTGCAGGCTGAATCCAAATATTCTTCCATAAGTGACCTATATCAGAAATATATTGGTCGGTTAGCCATCCTGCAAATCTAAAACCAATTAGCATTCCTACACCATATGTTGCTAAAGTTATAAGTCCTTGAGCCGTACTCTTGTATTTTTGCCCCGCCTTAAAGTCGGTGTAAATCTGACCAGAAACAAAAAAGAAATCATAACATACCCCATGAAGTAAAATTCCAAAAATCAACATCCAACTTTTAACTCCAGTATCTCCAAATGCAAAAAGCATGTATCGAACCCCCCATGCAAGAATTCCAACAATTAATGCATTTTTTATTCCATATCTTTTTATAAATAAAGGTAATAGTAGCAAAAAGAAAACCTCTGAAATTTGACCTAAAATCATTTTAGAGGCAGCTGCTTTCACACCAATTTCATTTAAAAACTGGTTTGCATGTTGATAGTAAAATGCAAGAGGTATACAAATTAAAATAGAGGCTATAAAGAAAAATAAAAACCCTTTATCTTTTAACATTGATAAGGCATCAAGCCCCAAAATTTCTCTAATTTTCAATTTTTCGTTAGAGCCCAATTTAGGTGGTGTGTTTGGTAATGTAAAACTGTAAAGGCCTAAAAATGCTGATGCAATAGATGACATATAAAAAGTATTTTTTAGAGTTTGTGTTCCTTCCCAACCAAAGTAACCAATAATTAATCCGGCAACTATCCATCCAACACTTCCTAGTACTCTTATAGAAGCAAATTCTTTAGACGGATTTTCCATTTGGTGAAAGGCGACAGAATTAGCTAATGCCAAAGTAGGCATGTATAATAACATGTAAATAAAAATATAAGGATAGAAAGCAAAAAAATTATTTGCATTACTAGCAATAAACAATAATGCTGCACCTAACAAATGTAATAGACCAAGAATTTTCTGAGCTGCAAAATAACGATCTGCAATTAAACCAATAATAAAAGGTGCTATTATAGCACCTATCGATTGCGTTTCATATGCCATTGCTAATTCGCCTCCTGGAGAATTAAAAATTTGAGAAAGAAAGGTTCCCATAGTAACAAACCAGCCTCCCCAAATAAAAAATTCAAGAAAAAAAAGCAGTGAAAGTTTAAAGCGAGTACTAAAGATCATAAATTATATACTTGAAGCAGCTTTTTCAAGTAATTTTTTTGTTGCAATAATCCCTTCTTTTTCACTAAGCTTGTCACCTTCATATTCCACTCCAATAAAACCATTATATCCCGCTTTTTTTACAATTGATAATAATTTATAATAGTCAAGTATAGTTTCATTTCCGTTTTCATCAAATTCATATGATTTTGCACTTAAGCCAAATGCACGAGGTAACATTTCAGATACACCTAAATAGGGATCATAAGGGTTATTACATTTATTATCTTTAAGTGATCCCCAATCCTCACTCATGCAAAAATTTCCAAAGTCAGGAAGAGTTCCACAGTTTGAATAACTAACTTGATTAATTACTTTCATCAGAAGAGAGGCATTAGATGATTTACCACCATGATTTTCAACTATAACATTAATATTTAGTGGTTCTGCAAAACCAGATAAAACATTTAGACTCTCTATAGAATTTTTAATCCAAGCTGTTTCCTCTTTTTCTCCATGAAGGTTAATTCTTACTGCGGAGCAACCCATTTTGTTAGCAGCTTCAATCCAAGCTTTATGGTTTTCAATAGCTTCGTTTCTTTCTTTATCATCAGAGCTAGATAAGTCTCCTTCTTCATCTATCATGATAAGAACATTTTTTAAATTATATTGAAGAGCAAGTGAATTATTTTTCTCGATAAAATTTTGAATTGCAGAGACTTTGTCATTACTCTCCATAACATCAGGATAAAGTTGGCTAACATATTCTAGTCCTTCAAAACCTAACTCATTTGCCATTTTTGCAAATTCATATGGAGAAACACCGTTTTCGCGGAATGCTTTATGAAAAGACCACTGTGCTAAAGATATTTTAAAAAATGGCTTGCTGTCAGGGGTAGATTTTTTAGGGTTTTGACAAGAAAAAATTAAAGCTAGAATAATTAGTGAAACAAAAGATCTCATTGTTAAAGTGTTATTTGGTTATATGATATTATACTATTTCAGGTGGTTATTGTATTTATTTAGAGAAGTAATATACTCAAGTGTAAGGACATAAATATGACCTAAATATATCTATAATATTAGAATTTGAACTAAAAATATCTATATTTGAGTTTACTTGAAAACAAAAAACAAATTTAATGGAAACGAACTATGATGCTATTGTTGTTGGAACCGGAGTAACTGGTGGTTGGGCAGCAAAAGAGTTGTGTGAAAAAGGACTGAAAACCCTAGTCTTGGAACGAGGGCGAATGGTAAAACACATCGAGGATTACCCCACGATCAACGACGATCCTTGGGATTATAAAACAGGAGATGTAATTACGAATGAAACAAGAAAAATTCAAGGAAAACAGAGCCGAACCGGCTATACAACAACAGAATCTAGAAAGCATTTTTTTGTTAATGATATTGAGCACCCTTACAATGAAACAAAGCGATTTGATTGGATGCGTGGATACCATGTAGGTGGAAGATCCCTTACTTGGGGAAGACAATCTTATCGCCTCACAGACTTTGATTTTGAGGCAAATCTGAAGGATGGAGTAGCTATAGATTGGCCAATTAGATATAAAGATTTAGCTCCTTGGTATAACTATGTAGAAGGCTACATAGGAGTTAGTGGTCAAAATGTGGGACTTCCTCAGTTTCCTGATGGGAATTATCTAAAGCCAATGGAACTGACTTGTGTGGAGGATCATCTAAAGTCATCGATTAGTAAAAATTATCAAGACAGATTGTTAACTATCGGTAGAACGGCAATAATAACAGAGGGGACTAAACCTGGGTTGGGAAGAATGAGTTGTCAATATAGATCAAGATGTATGAGAGGGTGTCCTTTTGGAGCATACTTTAGTAGCAACTCTTCTACACTTCCTGCTGCTGAAAAAACTGGTAATATGACATTACGTCCTTATTCTATAGTTTCAGAAGTCATATTCGACCCTGATAAAAAACGTGCATCTGGAGTCCGTGTTATTGATAGTGAAACAAATGAGGTTTATGAATTCAATGCGAAGGTTATTTTTCTTTGCGCTTCAGCAGTCCCTTCAACTTCTATACTAATGCAGTCAAAATCTAATTATTTCCCTAATGGCATGGGGAATTCTTCAGATCAATTGGGAAGAAATATAATGGACCATCATTTAGGTGTAGGAGCTTCTGCGACTACAGATGATTTCCAAGATAAATATTACACAGGAAGAAGGAATAACGGAGTTTATATTCCAAGGTTCCGAAATATTGGAGGTTCGACAGATCAAAAAGACTTTCTAAGAGGTTACGGTTATCAAGGAGGAGGTTCCAGAAACCAATCATGGACATCAAAAGTTGCTGAGATGGGTTATGGAGCGGAGTTTAAAAGTGAAGTTCTTAAACCTGGCGGATGGTCTATTGGATTAGGTGGCTTCGGAGAAGTACTGCCTTATGAAGACAATAGAATGACCTTAAATTATGACAAATTAGATAAATGGGGCTTACCGACAGTAACATTCGATGCCTCTATAAAAGAAAATGAGCGTAACATGCGAAAAGACATGCAACAACAGGCGGTTGAAATGTTGGAGAACGCAGGCTTTAAAGATGTCAGAGGTTATGATGGGGATTATGCATTAGGGCTTGGAATTCATGAAATGGGAACTGCTAGAATGGGTCGTGATAGAAAAACGTCAGTTCTCAATAAAAATAACCAAATACACGATGTGCCAAATGTTTATGTTACTGATGGTGCAGCGATGACGTCAGCAGGAAATGTGAACCCATCACTAACTTATATGGCATTGACCGCGAGAGCTGCAAATCATGCAGTTGAAGAATTAAAAAAAATGAATCTTTAATATACTTTGTAAAATGGATAGAAGAAAAGCCTTAAAAAATATTGGAACGGGATTCGGTGCTATTGCAGTAACTCCCACAGTGGTAAGTTTATTCCAAAGCTGCCAATCAGCTGCAACTTATGCTCCTGCATATTTTAGTTCCTCTGACTTTGAAAAGATTTCACAACTAATGGAACTCATCATTCCAGCAACTGATATTCCTGGTGCAATTGAGTTAAAACTCCCTGAATTTTCCGATGGCTATATCGCTGCCGTGTGGGATGAGGACAGACAAGGAAAGTTTGCTGAAGGATGGAAAGCATTTTTAACTGCTAGTGCTGCTATATCAGGAAAAGGAGTTGACCAAATGAACACTTCTGATTGGGATGCTGTACTTTCTAAATTCCTTAAGCCGGGTAGTGAAATTTCAGATGCAGAAAAGGATGCAGCTTCTTTTGCAGGTCAATTAAGAAGCCTTACAGTTAATGCATTTAAAACCAATGAATTTATTGGAGAAAACGTATTGGCCTATGCTCCGGTTCCAGGAGAGCAAAGAGGTTGTGTAGACTTGATGGAGGCTACTGGAGGAAAAGCGTGGTCTTTATAAAGTTCTAAGGTATTCGCTTATGGCGCGTGCCTCGTCTTGGCTCAAATTCTGATTGAGCATCATTACGTTATTATATTCTTTAAGCAGGGCTTTAGCAATAGGGTCCTGCTTTAACATTTCAGTGGGGTTTAGCAGTAGATTCATCACCCATTCTGGACTTCGACGTTCGTAAATTCCGGTCATTGCTGGTCCAATAAGTTTTCTAGCAGGCATGTGACACGCCGTACATTTTTGTTTAAACGCATTTTCACCTTGTGTAGCCATGTCTTGATCGACGGGCTGGCTGAAGTCCACAGAAGTAATGGGACCTATTCCTTTATTGTCGAGATCAACAGGAACTGATGAGCCTTCTGTAGAACTAGTTTTTTTAACTTCTTTCTGAGTTCTATTATATTCAAATCCTTTCTTTTTTTCTTCTTTAGAGCCGCAACTAATAAAAATTGATAAGACAAAAATGGTGAGGATGTTTTTCATGTAAATAAATTTTGTTAAAAATAGAAAAAGAATAGCTTTATAAAAAATTGCAGCATGTTTTTAAAAGAATTTGAAATTCGATGGAATGATTTAGATGCCAACAGGCATTTGGCAAATATTACTTATTTGAGTTATGCCAGTGAAACACGAATGGCTTATCTCAATCATGTAGGCTTGACTCATAAAGACCTTCATAAAAAAGCAATTGGTCCTATCGTATTCAACGAGCAGCTATTTTATTTTAAAGAGGTCATGCCAGATGAAAAGATTCGAGTTTCATTTGAACTGGACGGTTCCAGTGAAGAAGGAACTTTTTTTTCTTTCGTGCATAATTTTTTTAATAACAAAGGTGAAAATGTTGCTCGCTGCGAAATGATGGGGGCTTGGATGAACCTAAGCACAAGAAAACTTACTCCATTGCCTCAGGAATTTTTAAATCGGTTTGAGGAGACTCATAAAACAACAACTTTTAAAACGCTTACTGCTGCAGATACTAGAAGGCACGGCAGAAGACCACAAGACTTAAAATAAGAAGTATGAACTATTTTATACGTACCACAACATTAGCATTATTATTCTTTAGCATCTCTACTTCAGCTCAGCAAGAGGTATCGATTGATAAAGCTTACATCAAAGCCACACAAAAGCTCCTAAAAAACAAAAAAATAAAAGCAGCTTTTGAGCGGATTGAACAACTAGATCCTTTGACGGTCAAACGCCATATTGAACTTACAGAAATTGAAGCTCCGCCCTTTAAAGAAAAAAAGCGAGCAAAAGTATTTGCAGACTATTTTAACCAGTTGGGAATGGATACGGTATGGATTGATAGTGAAGGAAATGTTTTGGGTTTATTAAAAGGAAGTCAAGGAGGAAGAACAGTAGCTTTGGATGCCCATTTAGACACTGTTTTTCCTGAAGGAACAGACGTCAAGGTGCGCATTCAAAATGACACGCTCTATGCTCCGGGTATAGGAGATGATACAAGAGGATTAAGCATGTTACTTACCATATTAGAAACCTTAAAAACGGAAAAAATTCAACCGAAAGACAATATTCTTTTTGTCGGCTCTGTTGGGGAAGAAGGCTTGGGAGACCTTAGGGGAGTAAAGCATCTTTTTAGAAGTGGAGGGCCACAAATTGACAGCTGGATAGCAATTGATGGTGGAGCAATTGGTAGGGTAAATAATAAGGCTTTGGGTTCTTATCGTTATCGGGTTACATTCAAAGGCCCTGGAGGACACTCTTGGGGGGCTTTTGGTTTGGCAAATCCGCATCATGCATTGGGAAAAGCCATCAGTAATTTTGTTGAGCTTGCAGATCAATATACGAGTGAAGGGCCAAAGACAAGTTATAATGTAGGAGTCATTTCTGGGGGTACGTCCATCAACTCCATCCCTTTTGAATCGGTAATGCAGATCGACATTCGATCGGTGGAACCCAAACGCTTAGATGTTATGGAGGCCTATCTGACCACCGCAGTGGAAGAAGCTTTAGCCCATCAAAATAAAACTAAAAGACATGGGCCAGAGCTTACAGTAAGCATCGATAAAATAGGGAATCGTCCTTCGGGAGAACTTTCAGACCAGTTGCCACTTGTCCAAAGAACGCTTGCCGCAACACAAGCTTTTGGAGTTCAGCCCTTTTTAACAAGAGGCTCTACTAATTCCAATATTCCAATTGCTCAAGGAATTCCGGCAGTTACTATTGGGAGAGGAGGCGACGGAGGTAAAGCCCATTCATTAGACGAATGGTGGACCAACAAAGAAGGGCATAAAGCCATTCAACTGGCGCTGTTGATCTTACTTATGGAGTCGGGGATGGAGTAGTTTGTTTCACTTTTTTAGAAACCAAATAAACTCCTAAAAAGACCAACAAACAAGCGCTGATTTTAACTCCGTCTAAAATATCATTCTCTGTGATTACTGCATATACGATGGTGATCAAGGGTTGTAAATAAGTGAAAGCTCCTATGGTAGTAGCAGGAAGACTTTTTAGCGCGTAAACATTTAATAGGTAAGTCATAAAAGTAGTCCCCAAGACTACAAATGCCATTCTCCAAATAGCATCAAAAGGCAATGTGCTCCATGATACGGCTTTGAATTCTGTAATGGTCACTGGAAAGGTCATAATCACACCTGCTAAAAACATCCATTTCATAAGGGTTATGGTACGGTACTTTTGGGTAAGGGGCTTTACAAAAACCAAATAGGCACCAAAGCTTGTAGAGTTAATTAGGAGAAATATATTTCCTAAGGTTACATTGGGTGCGTTTACAATTTGGGAAGTATTGCCATACAAGACCAATAACAAGGCCCCTGTAAACCCTAAAATTATTCCCAAAAACTTTTTGGAAGTCAGTTTTTCTTTAAGGAAAAATGCAGAGAGGACTAATATGATAATGGGAGTGAGGGTTACGATTACTCCGCTGTTAATCGGAGTTGAAAGTTGGAGTCCTTTAAAAAACATCAGCATGTTGATACACATTCCCAAAAAGGCAACACCAAGGATACGCGGGTAGTCTTTACGGTCAATTTTTTCTTTTGGTGTAAAAATACTTAACCCCCAAAACAAAGCTGATGCTCCCAATACTCGAAGCATAATAAAACCAAGTGGTCCAATATAATGTGGCATTACCACTTTAGCGATGGTATGATTTAAACCATAGATGGTAGTAGCACCAAAAGCAGCCAGTAGAGCTAAAATCCTATTGTTCATCCAAAAATACTTTTGCAGCTTCTGTCACTTTTGAGCTATTGCCTATAAAAATTGTTTTGTCATAAACCAAAACAGGGCGTCTTAAAAAAGTATAATGTTCCAACAATAGTGAACGGTAGTCAGTATCTTCAAGGGGTTGATTTTTTAAATCTCTTTGTTTGTAGAGTTGAGCACGCTTGCTAAACAAGGCTTCGTAGCTTTGGGTAAGCAAGTAGAGTTCATCGAGCTGACTGGCTGTAAGCGGATTTTTTTTAATATCAACTTGAGTGATTGAAGCATCAAGATTAAGGGTTTTTATAATGCGTTTACAAGTATCGCAACTGCTTAAATAAAAAAAGACTCGCATAAGGCCAATATTGAGTTGCAAAGAAAAATCATTTTATTGAAAAACAGAGCGTTTGTGTAAAATCAAATACCTTTGCAGCGAATAATCTAGGAGAAGATGAAGGATAAGATGCATTTTAATAGTAAAACTATTCACGGAGGTCAAGAACCCGATAAAGCCTATGGAGCAGTAATGCCTCCGATTTATCAGACCTCCACCTATGCTCAAACAACACCAGGAGGGCATAAAGGATTCGAGTACAGCCGTACACACAATCCTACTCGACAAGCTTTGGAACGCTCCCTTGCCAGTATAGAAGCAGGTGAATTTGCTTTTGCGTTTGGTTCTGGATTAGCAGCAATGGATGCTGTACTCAAATTATTAAAGCCAGGAGATGAGGTTGTTTCAACTGATGATTTATATGGAGGCTCTTACCGACTGTTTACCAAAATTTTCGAGGATTTTGGAATTCGATTTCATTTTGTGAACATGAGTAACGTGGATAATGTTGAAGCGGCTATAAATAAAAACACACGTATGGTTTGGGTTGAAACTCCAACCAACCCTATGATGAACGTCATTGATATAAAAGCTGTATCAGTGCTTTGTAAGTCGAATGATGTGCTTTTGGCCGTAGACAACACATTCGCCTCACCATATATTCAGCAACCGCTTAACTTAGGGGCAGATATAGTGATGCACTCTGCTACAAAATATTTGGCAGGTCATTCTGATGTGATTCTAGGAAGTTTGGTAACCAATGACAAAAGTTTGGCTGAGCGCCTTGGTTTTATTCAAAATGCGAGTGGTGCTGTTCCTGGACCTATGGATAGTTTTTTGACCTTAAGAGGAATCAAAACACTACATGTTAGAATGCAACGACATTGCGAAAATGCAGCTGAAATTGCCCACTATTTAAAAACCCATCCAAAAATTGAAAAGGTCTATTGGCCTGGGTTTGAAGATCACCCTAACCACCATATCGCCAAAGCTCAGATGAGTGATTTTGGAGGGATGTTGTCTTTTATAACTAAGGGAGCAAATTATGAATCTTCTATTCAAATTGTAGAAAAATTGAAGTTGTTTACCCTTGCTGAATCTTTAGGGGGTGTAGAAAGCTTAGCAGGTCATCCGGCAAGTATGACTCATGCCTCTATACCAAAAGAAATTAGAGAACAAAGCGGAGTGGTTGATGCATTAATTCGCCTGAGTGTCGGTATTGAAGACGTTCGAGATTTAATTGCCGATTTAGACCAAGCCATTGGATAGTAAAATCAAATGAAAATCCCAAAAGACAAAAAAATCTACTTTGCTTCTGACCAGCACTTTGGAGCTCCTACAGCTGAAGCGAGTAAAAAGCGGGAAAAGATTTTTTTGGACTGGTTGAATGTCATCGAAAAAGATGCCTCAGCTTTATTTTTACTCGGCGATCTTTTTGATTTTTGGTTTGAATACAAAGAAGTTGTGCCCAAGGGATATGTGCGTATTTTGGGCAAATTAGCGCAGTTGGTTGACAGTGGAATTCAAGTGCACTATTTTGTTGGGAATCACGATTTGTGGATGCGAGATTATTTTGAAACCGAATTGAGAATTCCTGTTTACCACAAGCCTAAAGATTTTATCCTCGAGAACACTTCATTTTTGATAGGGCATGGAGATGGATTGGGCCCTAATGACAAAGGCTATAAGCGCATGAAAAAACTATTTACTAATCCGTTGGCAAAGTGGTTCTACCGTATGCTTCATCCAGATCTTGGGATGCGAATAGGGCATTATTTTTCCGTAAAAAATAAATTAATATCTGGAGATGAGGATGTTGTTTTCTTAGGAGAAGATAAGGAGTGGTTAGCTATATATGCAAAACGTAAACTCGAACAACAACACCGAGATTATTTTCTGTTTGGACACAGACACCTTCCCCTAGAAATTGAATTGAATTCAAAATCAAAGTACATCAATCTAGGCGATTGGATTAGTCATTTCACTTATGGTATTTTTGATGGCAAGCATTTTGAACTAAAAAAAGTGGGAGGTTATAGATGATTGAGCAAAAGTCACTTGATGTTGAAAAAACAGTATTGGTTGGAGTAATCAACTCCAAGCAGGACAGTGAGAAGTCCAAAGAGTATATGGACGAATTAGCTTTTTTAGCTTATACTGCTGGTGGAAAAGTATCGACTCGATTTACCCAGAAAATTGACCCTCCGAATCCAAAAACCTTTATAGGAAGTGGAAAAATGCAAGAGGTGATTGACTATGTCAAATCTAACGACATTTCGTCAGTGATTTTTGACGACGAACTTACCCCCGCCCAACAAGGGAATATTGAAAAACTATTAAAGTGTAAAATTCTTGACCGCACAGGTTTAATCCTAGATATTTTTGCCCAACGTGCCCAGACCAGTTATGCTCGAACTCAGGTAGAATTGGCTCAGTACGAGTATTTATTACCTCGTCTTAAAGGGCTTTGGACTCACTTAGAACGTCAACGTGGAGGGATTGGAATGCGAGGACCTGGTGAAACAGAAATTGAAACAGACCGTCGGATAGTGAGAGATAAGATCACCTTATTGAAAAAGAAACTTGTTACCATTGACAAGCAGATGGCAACCCAAAGGGGAAATCGTGGTGCACTCATCCGAGTTGCATTGGTAGGTTATACGAATGTTGGAAAATCAACTCTGATGAATGTGGTGTCAAAAAGTAAAGTCTTTGCGGAAAATAAATTGTTCGCAACCTTGGATACTACTGTGAGAAAAGTTGTAATTGGAAATCTTCCCTTTTTGATGAGTGATACGGTTGGGTTTATCAGAAAACTTCCAACTCAATTGGTAGAGTCCTTTAAAAGCACATTAGATGAAGTTCAAGAGGCTGATTTATTGCTTCATGTGGTGGACATTTCTCATCCTAATTTTGAGGAGCATATAGAGTCGGTAAATCAAATTTTAAAAGAAATCAAAAGCTTGGATAAACCCACCTTAATGGTTTTCAATAAGATTGATGCCTATGAGGCAGAACCTTGGGATGATACAGAACTGATCGAAGAACGCGGTTCTAAGCATTATTCAATAGATGAATGGAAACAAACCTGGTTTCATAAAGCAAATGGAAATGCGCTTTTTATCTCCGCTTTAAACAAAGAAAATCTGGATGAATTTAGAAAACGCGTATATGCTGAAGTTCGAAAAATTCATATAACCCGTTTTCCCTACAACCATTTTTTATATCCTGAGATCGCGGAGGAGTAATAGGCACTTCAGTTTTTTTTACCCACAATTATATATACGGGAAAGTGATCTGAATATCCATATAATTTAGTCCCTTTGACATGATTTCGATAAGGGTATCCCAAATATTTTCCCTCAGTCACAAACAAGAGTACATTCATAAAGCCCTCGTAGAATTCTTTTTTTAGATCAATTCCCAAATCTACAAGTCCAACCTTTGCTATTGGAAAGTGCTGAGTACCTATAGAAAAACGAGATTCAATAGCACTCTCTTCCAAAGAAGAATCTTTACAATAAAAGAAGATGTAGCATAAAAGGAGTAGACCGACAAAAATATTTTTCATCGCAAAGCATTTGGGTCAACTAAAAATACAAAAATTAATTGTATTTATTTTTATGAAATTTGACAACAAAGGAGGGCTAAATTCTAAGCCTACTTAACTTTCTCTATTATTGATATAGGCGTTTGCTTGTCGGGTAGGTAAGATGACCATATCTGCAATATTGACTTTTTCTGGAACGCTTGCCATATACAAAATGGCATCAGCAACATCTTCTGCGGTTAGTGCATCTATTCCTTCGTAAACTTTTGCTGCCCTTTGTTCGTCGCCTTTAAAACGGACTTCAGAAAATTCTGTCTCTACCAATCCTGGGTGTATGGCTCCCACACGAATTCTAAGGGGATTCAGATCGATTCTCAGCCCGCTTGTAAATGCATCCACTGCAAATTTACTACTGCAGTAAACACTACCATTGGGATAAACCTCTTTACCCGCGATGGAGCCCAGATTGATAATTTGACCTTTTTTGGATTCCACCATATGAGGAAGTACCGCCTTAGTGACATACATTAAACCTTTTACATTTCCGTCAATCATGGCGTCCCAATCGTCAATATTTGCAGTTTGTACGGGGTCGAGACCGTGAGCGTTACCTGCATTATTGACTAAGACATCAATTTTTTTCCAAGGACTTGCTAAACTTTCAAAGGCTTTAAAAACTGCTTTTCGTTCTCTTACATCAAAGATGAGCTGCACAGTTTCTACCCTGAGCTGTTCTTCCAATTCGTCCAACTTTTCTTTTCGTCTTCCACAAAGTATTAAACGAGCACCTTGATTTGCAAAGGCTTTTGCAGTTGCCCAACCAATTCCACTACTCGCTCCTGTAATGCATATAATTTTATCTTTCATAGGTATTGTTTTATGCGACTTCTACTCCTTGACTTGCTTTGAGGAGTAAAAACCAGTCTGTAAGTTCTAATTTTATTTCCAATGCTGAAATAGCATTTTTCATTCTTTGAGTTGAGGTAGTTCCAACAACCGGATGAATCTGTGAAGGATGTTGAGCAAGCCATGCTAACAAAAGTTGATCTTCACTGCAATCGTATTTTTTGCTAAGCGATTCCATACATTGCTTTATTCGAATGACTCGACTGTTTTCTTCTTTAAAAAATGATCCCAAAGGACTCCAAGCCATAACCCCAATTTTATGGGTAGATAAATAGTCGATAGTCCCGTCAAATAGAGGTTTTTCATGGGTAAGTGAACATTCAATCTGATTCCAACTGGGACGAAGTTCTTTTTGTAGCAATGCGATCTGAGCAGGAGTAAAGTTGGAAACACCAAAAGACTTAATTTTTCCTTCTTTTAATAATTTTTGAATGATTTGGGTCGCAGTTTCAACATTTAAAAGAGGACTCGGACGGTGAAATAAAAGCAAGTCAATATAGTCTGTACGCAGCGCTTTCAGCGAATTGTCAACACTTTTTTGAATGTGATTGGAAGAATAGTCGTAGTGCTTTACAGACAGAGGACGTGCTTCACAAGGCATTTGAATACCGCACTTAGTGATAAATTGCAGCTGCTCTCTTGGGATCTTGGTTTTGCTATAGGCTGCTCCGAATTCAGCTTCAGTAGTGTAACCTCCGTATATATCTGCATGATCAAAAGTTGTTATGCCCATGCTTAGATTTTTTTCAATTTGAAGCTGCATTTGTGCAGTTGACATTTTGGCGCCCCAAGCACCCCAAGTCATGGTTCCAGAAATAATTCTTGAAAATGGATTCATCTAAGTAAAATGCATTAAATTCACTCCTAAATTAACAACTATTAAAACCAACGCCAGTAGCTCTGGCTTGATTTTTTAACCAATTGTTAACAAGAAAACGTATTTAAATTTTTCAAATTTGCAATCCAAAAAAATGCTATAATTTCTATGGAAAACAAGACCACTGAAACGATTGACATAAAAGCAATCAATGAAAAGATTGAAAAGGAAAGTGCCTTTGTAGATTTATTGACCTTAGAAATGAATAAGGTAATCGTAGGGCAAAAGCACATGGTAGAGCGACTTTTAATTGGACTTTTGGGTAAGGGGCACATACTCTTAGAAGGAGTTCCAGGCCTCGCCAAAACACTGGCTATCAACACCTTAAGTACGGCTGTTAAAGGCAGCTTTAGCCGTATTCAATTTACGCCTGATTTGCTCCCTGCCGATGTGGTAGGAACGATGATTTACAACATCAAGGAAAATGACTTTTCAATTAAAAAAGGTCCCATATTTGCCAATTTTGTCTTGGCGGATGAAATCAATAGGGCTCCAGCTAAGGTACAGTCAGCACTGCTAGAAGCAATGCAAGAAAAACAAGTTACCATTGGAGATAAGACCTTTAAACTACAAGCCCCATTTTTAGTTATGGCAACTCAAAACCCTGTAGAACAAGAGGGGACTTATCCATTGCCTGAAGCACAGGTTGATCGATTTATGTTAAAAGCCGTAATTGATTATCCGAAACTGGAAGAGGAGCAACTCATCGTCCGCAATAATTTGAGTAATAACAATGTAGCTGTCAAGCCTGTAGTGACTACTAAACAAATTTTGGCTGCACAGGATACTATTCCTCAGGTGTATATGGATGAGAAAATTGAAAATTATATTTTGAATTTGATTTTTGCAACGCGTTACCCCGAAAAATATAAATTAGACTCTATCAAACCTCTAATCAGTTTTGGTGCCTCACCAAGGGGAAGTATCAACTTAGCTACAGCTGCTAAATGCCACGCTTTTTTAAGACGCCGAGGCTATGTGATACCAGAAGACGTAAGAGCGGTCATTTATGATGTTTTAAGACATAGAATAGGCCTGACCTACGAAGCAGAAGCAGAAAACATCACTTCGGTAGATTTGATAAACCAAATCATAAATGAAGTAGAGGTCCCTTAGAACACTTCTTTTTTAATTAAAGTCTTTTGTAAATAGCACGGTATGGATACTAAAGCGCTACTAAAAAAAGTTCGTAAAATCGAAATCAAGACACGCCGTTTGAGTGATCACGTCTTTGGTGGAGAGTATCATTCTACATTTAAGGGGCGAGGAATGACTTTCAGTGAAGTACGTCAGTATCAATTTGGAGATGATGTGCGAGCAATCGATTGGAATGTTACCGCTCGCTACAACGAACCTTTTGTCAAGGTGTTTGAAGAAGAACGCGAACTTACTTTAATGCTGGTTGTTGATGTCAGTGGATCGGAAGCATTTGGAACACGCTCCCAATTTAAAAGAGAGATTTTAACCGAAATTGCTGCAACGCTCGCTTTTTCAGCCTTGCAAAACAACGATAAGGTGGGATTGGTCATGTTTTCTGACCAGATTGAATTATTTATCCCTCCTAAAAAAGGTCGCTCTCATATCCTTAGAATCATCAGGGAATTATTGGAATTCAAACCGTTAAGCTTGAAAACAGATATTGCTTCTTCCTTGGAGTTTCTGTCCAGTGTATTAAAAAAGAAGGCAATAGTATTTCTCATGTCTGACTTTATGAACGAAGGTTATGAAAAGACACTGCGTATAGCAGCCAAAAAACATGATTTAACGGGTATACGAGTATTTGATCCTATGGAAGAAAGTCTTCCAAACTTAGGGATGGTTCCCATGATTGATGCTGAGACAGGTAGGATGAAATGGATCAATACTTTTTCTAAGAAAATCCGGAGAAAGTATACCATGCGCTATGCTGAGCACGTCAATAATTTTGAAGAATTATTCAAAAAAAATGGTGCCGGTCATCTTAGCTGCAGTGTCGAAGAGAGCTATGTAAAAAAACTGTTGGGATATTTTAAAGCACGTGGGTAATATGAAGAAATACAGTTGGTGCGCATTGACCTTTTTTATGTTTTTTGTGATATGGTCACAGCAGCAGGCTGAACTTTTGGTGGCTGTGGATACGACTAGCGTTCGTATAGGCGAACAACTGAATTATACCCTCCAAATAAAAGCGGACAGCTCCGCACAAGTCCAGTTTCCAGAGCAGCCAATTTTTGCACCTTTTGAGTTACTCGAAGAGAGTCCGATAGACACCTTTAGAGCACAATCTCATTATCTGTACACAAAAAAATATGCCCTGATTCAGTTTGATTCGGGGAATTATTTCCTGCCTCAACAGCAAGTTTTAGTGGATGGGTTTTCTAAAATTGCAGACCTTATTCCCATACGCGTTGCCCCTGTTTTGGTCGATACCACCAAGCAAAAACTATTTGACATCAAACCCCTTACTGAGGTCAAAAAAAATTATGAAGCTTTAATTTCTCGTATTCTTTGGGGGTTGGTAATCGGTCTTATCCTTATCGGGATTCTTTACACTTATTTGTTTCAAAAGCGGAAAAAGGAATTAAGAGCAAGAGAACTTCCTCCTTTTGAACGGGCTATTGAAGAATTAAAAGCTTTGGAAAGTGAAACCCTATCGGAACAAGAAGAATTTAAACAATATTATTCACGGCTGACAGATGTCGTCCGGCGCTATTTAGAAGAGGAAGCTAAAATTGATGCCTTAGAAAGTACTTCAGAGGAACTTTTAGTGAAGTTGGAAATGCGAAAAGATGCCGGTTCTTTAGATCTTGATCGACAAACTTTAAAAAGCTTAAGAGAAGTTCTTCAAAATGCAGATTTGGTAAAATTTGCCAAGTCCATGCCTGAAATGTATAAAGCAAATGAAGATCGAAAAGCGGTTGAGCATGTTGTAATTGAAACCAAAGAAGCACTTCCTGAACCTACTGAGGAAGAACTTAGGGAAAAAGCAGCCTACCAAGAATACTTGGCCAAAAAAAGAAGAAAAGAACAATGGATTTGGGGGTCGGCTGGAGTTGGAATTTTAGCTGTTTTGACCCTAGTAGTCTCCATGTTAATTTATGGATATTATCCCGTAAGAGATACCCTACTAAGGTACCCTACAAAGGTGTTGACCAGCGGGGAGTGGTATAAAAGCCAGTATGGAACTCCTCCATTAGCTATTGAGACTCCTGAAATACTTGAGAGAATTTCTTCCTCTCAGGATGAGGTACAAGAATTTAGACTAGGTAGTTTTGAAAGTTCGTTTTACATCAATTTGTCATTTGATTTCCCGANGCAAGAGTCAGCTGCGCCAGAAGCTCCTGCTGCAGATCCAAAACAAGCCGATCTTGAAAAAGGACAAGAGTTGGTGAATTCAATCATTTCCAGTTTTGAATCTGAAGGAGCAGTAAATATTTTTATGAAAAACGATGCTGTAACCCTACCTTCTGGTATACCAGTTGCTAAAATTTATGGAACCTTAGATTATCCTAAAAACCAAAAAGAGCAGCGGGTAAGATGTAATTTTAGCGCTTATCTATTTGCCTTTGACCAAGGAACCATCATATTGACTTTGATGTATGAGAAAGAAGACAGATATGGCGAAGAAATTGAGCAACGCATACTTAATAGTCTAGATTTAATTAAAGAACTCTAAGCAATGTTTGAAGGAATTTATTTTGCAAATCCAAATTATCTCTGGTTACTTCTCCTTCTGCCANTAGTCATTGCTTGGCATATTTTTACATGGAAAAAATCTCAAGCGAGTTTAAAAATTTCATCCCTAGCTGGATTTGGCAAGCAGAGTTCTTTACTGACAAAGCTCAGACCCATCTTATTTGTTTTTCGAATTTTGGCTTTAGGGTTAATTATACTTGCCATTGCGAGACCACAGACTGTCGATATATCTACACGGACAAGAACCAACAAAGGAATCGATATCATCATGGCAATTGATGTTTCCTCCAGTATGTTGGCTCAAGATCTTAAACCTGACCGATTGAGTGCTTTAAAGCGAGTCGCCTCAGCCTTTGTGGATGATAGATTATCTGATCGTATTGGATTGGTAGTCTATGCTGGGGAAAGCTATACAAAAACACCGATTACCAGTGATAAGTCAATTGTCAAAGGATCTCTTCGGGAAATTGCTTATCAAGGACTGATTGAAGACGGAACCGCCATTGGTATGGGACTGGCCACTTCANTCAATCGATTAAAAGACAGTAGAGCAAAAAGTAAGGTCATNATTTTACTGACTGATGGGGTCAATAATTCGGGCTTTATCGATCCTAAAATTGCAATTGAATTGGCAGTAGAATTTGGAATCAAAACCTATACTATTGGCCTAGGAAGTAATGGAACTGCTCGAGCACCTGTAGCTATTTTGCCTACAGGAGAATTTAAATACGGCATGACAAAAGTTGAGATTGATGAAGAACTCCTAAAAGAAATTGCTTCTGCTACTGGAGGAATCTATTTTCGAGCTACTGACAATAAAAAGTTAGAAGAAATCTACGCTGAAATCAACAAGCTAGAAAAGACTGAAATTGAAGAGTTTAAATACTACAACTACGAGGAAAAGTACAGAATATTAGTCCTTTTGGCATTGGTATTGCTAGCATTTGAATGGCTGGGAAGAAACACATTATTTAAAAGCTTTATATAAATGTATCAGATAGACGCATATCATTATATCTACCTATTGGGAATACTTCCATTGGTATGGTTACTCTATGCGCTGGTAGGAAGCTGGAAGCGAAAGTTGCAGTCCAATTTTGCAAATCCTGCATTGTTAAAAGAGTTGAGTCCAAACAGATCGCGTTTTAAACCTACTCTAAAACTCATTCTCTTTAGCCTTGCACTGGCACTGATGGTTTTTGGTCTTATGAACCCCAAAATTGGAACACAACTGGAGACCGTTAAACGTGAAGGTGTTGACATTGTTTTTGCTATTGATGTTTCTAAAAGTATGTTGGCAGAGGACATAGCACCCAACAGAATCGAAAAATCCAAGCGCTTGGTTTCAGCAATTCTAAATCAGTTGGCAAGCGACCGTGTAGGCATCATCGCCTATGCTGCCCAAGCTGTTCCTCAGCTTCCAATAACCACTGATTACGGTGCAGCTAAGATGTTTTTACAAGGTCTTAATACCGATATGCTGTCTTCTCAAGGGACGGCTTTAGATAATGCAATCGATTTATCAGGAACTTTTTTTGACGATGAAGACCAGACCAATCGCGTCATCTTTTTAATTTCAGATGGGGAAGATCATTCAGATGCAGCTGCTAATGCAGCAGCTCGAGCCGCTGAGTTAGGCATTAAAATTTTTACCTTTGGGGTAGGAACTGAAAATGGGGCCCCCATTCCCCTTAAAAGAAATGGAGTAACAGAGTCTTATAAAAAAGATTTTGATGGCGAAGTTGTCATAACCAAGCGCAATGCAGAAGTATTGGAGTCTATCGCTGCAGCTACAGAAGGTTTATACCAAGATGGTAATGACACCCAAGCAGTCTTAGACTTTGTTTCAGAACAGCTAAAAGCAATGGATAAGAAAGAGTTTGAAGCCAAAAAGTTTGTGAGTTATAAAGACCGCTTTCAACCTTTTTTAATCGGAGCTTTACTTTTTCTATTAATGGACTTATTTTTGTTTGAAACCAAAACAAAATGGGTACAGAAGTTGAATCTTTTTAACGAAAATGAAAATGAAGTGTAATACGTTTTGGATTTTTGTTTTAACTGCTTTTAATCTCCTTCAAGCACAAGAGGGAAAGATTAATAATCATATCTATGAGGGCAACACTAAAGTTGAAGATGGGGCTCTGGTTGACGCTGAAAAATCATATCGAAAAGCACTTTCTTTAGCTCCAGAAACTCCAACTGCTTTGCATAATTTGGGGAATACCCACTTTTTAGCAGAACAATACGAGGAAGCTTCGCAACGATTTTTTCAGACNCAAAAGTTTTCTTCTTCAAAAGAAGACAAGCACAAAGCATTTCACAATATGGGGAATGTATTTATGAAGAAAAAAGAATATCAAAAAGCTGTTGAGGCATACAAAAACGCTCTGAGAAATGACCCTTTTGATGACGAAACACGATACAATTATGCACTTGCTAAAGAGCTCTTAGAAAACGAAAAACCTCCTGAAGAACAAGAACAGGAAGATAATAAGGATCAAAAAGATCAGCAAGATCAAGAGAAAGAGGAAGATCAGGAGAAAGATCAAAATGATCAAGAAGGTGACCAAGAAAATAAAGACGAGCAAGATCCTAATAAAGAAGGAGACGAGGGAGATGAAAATAAAGATGAGGGAGAACCTAAAAACGAAGGAGATCAAAATAAAAAAGAGCAGGATCAGCAAAACAAAGAACCTGAAAAACAAAAACAAGCCCCAAAAAAAGGACAACTCTCCCCACAGCAAGTCCAAAATCTCTTGGACGCNATGAACAATCAAGAGAAAAAAGTCCAGGATAAAGTCAATGCGAAAAAAGTAAAAGGGGTACCGGTTAGAGGAAAAAAAGATTGGTAATTATGATGAAGGCTAAAGCATTATTCTTCCTCTTTTTCTTGTTTGTAGGAATATCATCTCACCTACAAGCCCAGATAAGTTTTGATGCAAAAGTCAGTAAAAAAAGATTGGGGTTAAATGAAAGACTTCGAGTTGATTTTGTGATGAATCAAAACGGAGATAATTTTGTTCCTCCAAATTTCACTAATTTTCTAGTAGTCAGTGGACCTCAACAATCCGTGAATCGTTCTTGGGTAAACGGGGTGAGCAGTTTTTCTAAAACCTACACCTATTTCCTTACTCCAAAAGTAAAAGGACAGCTTACGATAGGTCAAGCTCAGATTACTATTGAGAGCGAGGTATATAAAACTACTCCTATTGAAATTGTAGTTACTGAGGCTGTTGAAAAACCCAATGACCCAAATAATATTGATTATCTCACAGATGAGAATATTCATTTGGTAGCTGAAATTTCAAATCCTTCTCCTTATTTGAACGAAGGGATTACAATAGTGTATAAATTGTATTTTCGAAATCCAATTTCAATAACAGATGTTCAAGAGCTAGAATCGCCCAGCTATGGAGATTTTTGGAGTAGTAAAATCAATATAGGTCGAGCACAGGTTAATCCAAGAGGTCAGTATAAAGGAGAGCCTTTTAACGAAGTTGTTTGGCAAAAAGTAGTGCTTTATCCACAGAAATCAGGGGAGCTTAAATTAGAACCACTGACACTGAATTTGTCGCTTAATGTACCCAGTAATCGAAGGGATTTATTCGGCAGAAGGATACTCACCCAAGGGCAAAAAACAATTACTGCGGGAAGAAGAACGCTTAGGGTAAAACCGCTTCCTCTAGAGGGTCAGCCAGAAAACTTTTCAGGTGCTGTAGGACAGTTTGATTTTGATGTGATTTTATCTAAAGATGCCTTAAGAGCTTCAGAATCTTTTCAAGCTAAAATAAAAGTCGATGGGAAAGGGAATCTAAATCTGTTTAAATTGCCTAAAATTAATGTTCCAAATACCTTAGAGGTTTATGAACCCGAGCGAAGTGAAAATATTAAAACTACGCTAGCAGGAACTCAAGGATCGGTTGAAGAAAATTACACCATAGTCCCACAATACCAAGGGAAATATCCCATACCCGAAGTACAATTCTCATTTTTTGATCCCAAATCAAAATCTTATAAGACTTTGCGTTCTCAGGAATTATTGGTCGATGTTTACGATGGACCTACCGCTGGAATTGCCAATACAGATAGGCAAGATGGCACTCTTAGAACACCCTTGCCCGTTTCAGAAAGTACATTTAGATTTATTCAATTAGAAACCAAACTTACCCCCATAAGGGAACCTTCTTTTTGGATGAGTTCTAAATTCTGGATTTTATTTAGCCTTGCTTTTATTGTTTTAATTTCAGGGTATTTAATCGATCGCTTTATCCTTCAAAAATCAGAAGATAGTTCAACGATCAAACAACGCTTAGCCCAAAAATTAGCAAAGAAGTATTTGAGTTCAGCCAAAAAAGCTCAAGGCAATCAGGTTGAATTTTATGAAGCACTAGAAAGAGCCTTGCACAATTATTTAAAAGCAAAATTAAAAATCGAAACTACAGAATTGAGTAAAGCTAAAATTCAAACCTTATTAAAAACTAAAAATGTAGAGCATGAGGTAGCAAAGGATTTTATTTCAGTGGTAGAAAACTGTGAATTGGCTCGCTATGCACCTGGATCAGACGGGAGTATACAGGCTGATTATGAAAGAGCAAGTAAAGTAATGGCAACCATAGACAGACAGTTATGAAAATAATTAGATTTCCACTTTTTCAAACCTTCAATAGTATTTGGTTGGGCCTTTTCCTTATTTTAGGCGCTGTTTATGTCCAAGCACAAGAGTCATCTGATGAGATTTTTGCACAGGCTAATGCAGCATACAATGAGGCAAATTATGGAAAAGCAGTTGAATTGTACATGCAAATTTTGGATAAGGGACAGCACAGTGCTGCACTTTACTACAATTTAGGCAATGCCTACTACAGACTAAATCAAGTAGCAGAAAGCATCTATTTTTTTGAAAAAGCAAAACAATTAGCTCCTGAAAATCAAGATATTAAAATCAACAGTGCTTTTGCTCAAAACATGACNATTGATGCAATTGAGCCACTGCCTCAGTCTCAATTGGCTCTGTTGCAAAGTAAAATTTTTAGTTTATTGACTTTGGATAATTGGTCCAAGCTTACACTGGGTTTACTTTGGCTTTTTGCGCTCTTATTTTTAGGGTATTTATTTACCCAATCTACTGCTGTAAAGAGAAACCTCTTTTTCCTCTCTACCGCCTTTTTAATTTTATTTATTGGAACTTTTGGCATCACTTTTTCCAAGGACAGCAAATCTAAACAAACGCAATACGCCATTCTTTTTTCTAAACAAATAGATACTTGGTCAGAGCCAAACCAACAAGGAGATCTCTTATTTATACTTCACGAAGGAACAAAAGTTCAAGTGCTAGATTCNCTTGCTGAGTGGCAAAAAATTAGAATTGCAAACGGCTCTGAAGGGTGGTTGAGAAATGCTAACTTGAGAAACTTGAATTAAGAAACTATATAAATTCTTGTTCTGAGAAGGTTTTATTTTGGAAAATCCAATCAAACAAAAAATTGCTTAAATCAATCANNAAAGGATACGNAATNGANTNCTCTGTAAAGCTTTGNGGGAGTATGGTAATNACACTNTCAATTTGACCGAATGCCAAGACCAAAGCACACAGGATTACAGTCCATTTAATAAGTCCAAAAACCCCTCCAGCTAATCTATTGAGAAAACCTAAGGTAATTATTTGTAAGGTTTTGGTTAACATTTTGGCTAAAAGAGAAATTCCATAAACAATAGCTATAAAAATTAATAAAAAGCTAACTCCTTGAATAATTTTCGGATCCAAATCAATGTAAGAGTCAATAAAAATGGCAAGACTAGAGGCAAATTTAAAAGCTCCTAAAACACTAATAATCAGGGCAACAACCCCTGCAATTTCCACAACAAAACCTTTGATTAATCCTCTAATAAGACCGTAACTGAGGCAGGCCAATACAATGATGTCAAAAACATTCATATTCTAAAGTAGTGTTTTTTTAATCGAATTTTAGGAGAATCGGTTTTTTTTAAACCTAAGCAATATGGAAATAATATATTTGTATATGGCCAATTACACTAGGGATCAAGAGTTAAAAATACGCTGGGATAAGTTGATCGAATTTCTTTCAGATCGATTTTCTGATGGTGCTGATGTAGATGTGGAGGGGGTTCTTTATCTCATAGGACTTCAAGAGTACGGAAAACCTCACGAGCGTTTTAAAAAAGAGGATAATGTCAACCTTATTCATATAGGATTATGCACCATACTTGAGCCTTTTGGACATTATCGTTTTGATTTTTATGACGAACAAGGCTGGCCTCATTTTGAATTGGTTGAACCTTTGCCCAACTTAAAACCTGGAGAACAGCGTATATTGGTAAAAACAGCTATAGTAGATTACTTTGTCCAACAAGGGGTCATTTCCTAAAACTACCCTATTTTTGCAGTATGATTGAAGAAGTAAAAAAACATTTAAAAGAAGTAGAAACCTTTACGAGTAAAGATGCCGAAGTTATTGAAAATTTTAGGATCAACTATGCAGGGAAAAAAGGAATTTTAAATGAGTTGTTTGCAGCTTTTAGGACAGTGCCAAACGAAGAAAAAAAAGCTTACGGTCAAGAGCTCAATGCACTTAAAATGGCCGTTACTGAAAAAGTAAAATCACTTCAAACGCAGCTTAAATCTTCAGTGAAAAACCAAAGTATTAAGGATCCGAGTAGGACGCCCTATCCAATTGAAACGGGCAATCGTCATCCCCTAGCTGTAGTCAAAAATAGGATTATAGATATTTTTACACAAATCGGGTTTACCATTTCAGAAGGCCCTGAGATAGAAGATGATTGGCATAATTTTACAGCTTTAAACCTTCCGGAGCATCACCCAGCTCGAGATATGCAGGATACATTTTTTATACAAACAAATCCTGATATCCTGCTTCGCACACATACTTCTTCAGTTCAGGTGCGCTATATGGAGAAAAATCAACCCCCTATACGAACCATTTCTCCTGGGCGGGTTTTTAGAAATGAAGCCATATCGGCGCGATCCCATTGTATTTTTCATCAAGTAGAGGGATTGTATATCGCTAAAGATGTTTCTTTTGCAGATTTAAAGCAAACTTTACAGTACTTCACTAACGCGCTTTTTGGGAATTCTAAAATCCGTTTAAGACCCTCTTATTTCCCATTTACTGAACCCAGTGCAGAGGTGGACATCTATTGGGGACTTGAAACAGAAACAGACTATAGAATTACCAAGGGAACAGGTTGGTTAGAAATTATGGGGTGTGGAATGGTGGATCCCAATGTATTAAAGAATTGCGGTATCGATCCTGAAGAATATTCGGGCTATGCATTCGGCATGGGTATAGAGCGTATAGCTATGCTTCTCTACCAAATCAGTGATATTAGACTCTTTTTTGAAAATGATGTTCGCTTTTTAAAGCAATTTAAAGCAACGCTTTAGATTAATTTTTTGACTAGTTTTTTTCATTTTTTTCCCTCAAAGGTTTCATCTAAAAAAGGAGAAGGAGTTGCGAGTATAATCCATTTATTTCTTGAAATTATCGTATTGAGTTCATTGGAAGGAGTAATTCTTTCTGGATTAAATTTTAGCTCTTTTAAGTACTTTGGATTTTGAAAATGCGCTTTTATATAGTTTAAATCTTCCTCTTTTCTTTCATCAATCCACGTGATTTCCATTGTCAGAAAAAATTTTAACTAAAGCTGTAGCCCAGCTTCTATTTCCAATAATGGCAGATGAGTCTGCAGCGGTATACATAGTGTTAGGGGCGGAAAAAATCAAGAGTAAATTTGGGTTACAACCAAGAATCCCAGGGAATCCTACTCAAAAAAAGAAGTAATCCGAGGGTATAAAACAAGCCTATTCTCAAAAATTTCTTAGATGAAAGTGCTTGTCTTTTGTGCATAGACCAACCCATGGTAATGAGTACAATAGCGATAATATTTGTAATGGGATGCTCTACCAAATACAAACGAGTTTGAGCATCTTTCATTACTCCCATTCCCAAAGCACTCCACTGATCAAACCAAGGGGANACAAAGTATAGAATCAACCCTATCAGCAATTGTATATGAGAAAAAATGAGTCCGAAAAGGCTGATACGTAAATCTTTTGCANCAAACTCNCGTCCTTTTGATTTACCAATAAAGGCATTTAAAATGGCTACAACCAAAATNATGAGCACAAAAAAAGCCCAGTAAGAGTGAACACTTTGAAGAATTGAATACATACTTTTTTTTGTAAAAGTACTTTATTTTACGCAATAGTAGAATCGNAATTTTCATTTTACTGCAATTGAATAAAAACTTAACTTTAAAGAAAAAAGATGAAACTTAAAATCTTAGGACTACTCATTTCTTTTTTGCTTTTAAACGGATGNACCTCTTCTTCTAAAGAGAAAAAATCTAAATCACAACCTATAGGAATAGTGATTCANGGAGGTGCAGGGACGATTTTACGTAAAAATATGACTCCTGAAAAAGAAGCTGCTTATCGTGAGACACTGGAGAAGGCAATTCGAGTAGGTCACGAAATATTAAAAAAAGGTGGAAGTAGNCAAGAAGCTGTAGAAAAAACAATTCATGTGATGGAAGATTCACCTCTCTTTAATGCAGGTAAAGGAGCTGTTCTCACTTCAGAAGGNACTATAGAACTAGATGCTTCATTTATGAACGGCGCGAATCTTGACGCTGGAGCGATTTCAGGAGTTAAAACGGTGAAACACCCAATTACTGCTGCTATTAAGGTAATGGAAAATTNCCCTCATGTCATGCTTTCAGGGCAAGGAGCCGACCAATTTGCAAGTGAGCAGGGTCTTGAAATTGTTGAGCCAGAGTATTTTTTTACTGAGCGTAGAATTAAGGCCCTAAAAAGAGTTAAAGAGGCTGAGGGGCAAACCCAAACTTCAGTGCAAGAAGAACTTTTTTTAAACCATCAACGTTACGGAACAGTAGGTTGTGCTGCTTTAGATACTGAAGGGAACCTAGCTGCTGGAACATCAACTGGAGGGATGACCAATAAAAAATGGAATCGAATAGGAGATGCTCCTATTATTGGAGCGGGTACTTACGCCAACAANGCAACCTGTGCAATTTCTGCAACCGGTTGGGGNGAATTTTTCATACGATCTGTAGTAGCTCATGATATCTCTGCCCTAATGGAATACAANGGGCTATCCATACAAGAAGCCGCTAGAATTGTGATTCATGAAAAGGTTGCCCAATTGGGAGGAGATGGTGGAATAGTCGGTATTGATAATCGTGGAAATGTAGCCATGGAAATGAATACACCAGGAATGTATAGAGCTCATATAGANGCCAATGGAACATTGACAGTAAAAATATATCAAGACGAGTGAAGCCAAACTATTTTGCGGTAATATTTTCAAATTTTTTGATTGACCAAAGCGACCCTACCTATCAAAAATTTTCAAATCAAATGCAGGATGAAATCCAAATAACTCCAGGATTTTTAGGTATGGAAACTTATAGGGAANTGACAGGTAAAGGAGTGACTATTAGCTATTGGGAAAGTAAAAAGGCGATTCANCAATGGAAAGAAAACGCAAAGNATCTTTTNGNACAGCNATACGGTAAATCNCANGCATATTCTCGCTTTGAGCTTAAGATTTGCCGTGTAGAAAGGGCTTATGAATTTAAGGCTACTGATAAGAATTGACTTTNTAAGNAATTTNCAATGTCAGAAAATTACACTGAAAACAAGCAACGAAAAATCATCCATATCGATATGGACGCTTTTTTTGCTTCAGTAGAACAGTTAGACCATCCTGAATGGAGAGGCAAGGCATTGGCTGTNGGNGGTGGGGGCGAAAGAGGAGTGGTAGCTGCAGCCAGTTACGAGGCGCGTAAATACGGAGTTAGAAGTGCNATGAATGGAAGAAGAGCAAAAGAATTATGTCCACATTTAATTTTTGCTAAGTCGAGATTTGAACGGTACAAAGAAATTTCAGAGACGATTCGAACGATATTTTTAGAATATACCCCTTTGGTAGAGCCCCTTTCTTTAGACGAAGCCTATTTAGATGTTTCTGAGTACCCTTCTGCCACACTAATTGCAGAAGAAATTCGAACAAAAATCAAAGCACNAACNCAGCTAACCGCATCAGCTGGAATATCTGTCAATAAATTTTTAGCNAAAACCGCTAGTGATTGGAATAAACCTGACGGGCAAAAAACACTCCCCCCTGAGGAAATAATTCCTTTTTTAGAATCCTTAGATGTTAAAAATTTTCACGGGATTGGTAAAAAAACTAAATTGAAAATGTATCACCTGGGAATTTATACAGGTAAAGATTTAAAAGCACAATCAGCCTCTTTCTTGACTTCTCATTTTGGCAAATCAGGAATGTATTATTACAATGTAGTGAGAGGGATTCACAACAGTCCAGTCAAACCTCATAGAATACCAAAATCAGTTGGAATTGANCGCACCTTCAGTTCAAACTTGAGTAGTGAATTGTTTTTAGAGGACAAGNTAAAAGAATTNGCTNAAAACTTAGAGCGCAGACTCAAAAAAAATAAGGCTGCTGGAAAAACCCTTACCCTTAAAATTAAATACAGTGATTTCGTTCAACAGACCAGAAGTAAAACGGGAAAGCTATATATAGCAACTAAAGAACTAATTTTTGAAGAGGCAAAAAATTTATTGTACCAAGAGAAGTTAGTAAACTCCGTCCGACTGATAGGAATCTCTTTATCCAATTTAAACACTAAAAAACCCAAAGAGAAGCCTNCTAAAAAGTTGCCAAAATTGGAGCAATTAAGCCTCCCTTTTTAAATCACAGAAACCCGAAGGGTGTTGACCATCCCTTTTGATTCAATCGGCATGGCAGTTAGATTTACAAGCATGTCTTCTTTTTCTACAAAGCCTTTTTCAAAGGCGATCTGGTTGATCTCCTCTACAGTTTTATCAGTACTGTTGAGATTGCTGTAGTAAAATGCTTTAACCCCCCAAAGTAGATTCAATTGATTTAAAATTTTTCTGTTTGATGTATAAACNAGAACATGGGCTTGAGGTCTCCAAGCAGAAATTTGATAGGCNGTATAACCGCTATTGGTCAAGGTACAAATCGCTTTTGCTTCGATATCATTAGCTAGATGTGCTGCATGATAACAAATGGATTTGGTGATGAATCGCTTGGTCCGAATAGTAGGAGGAGTGTGAGGTACTTCAATCAATTCTGAGTTCTCGACTGCGGTTAAAATACTTGACATGGTATTGATTACCTCTACGGGGTATTTTCCGACGGACGTTTCTCCCGAAAGCATGACAGCATCGGCTCCATCCATTACAGAATTGGCAACATCATTTACCTCTGCACGTGTAGGAGTCAGACTCTCTATCATGGTTTCCATCATTTGAGTAGCGATAATGATAGGNATACGNGCAGTTTTGGCAAGAAGAACTAATCTNTTCTGAATGAGAGGAACTTCTTCTGCAGGAACTTCCACCCCAAGATCACCTCTTGCTACCATAAGTCCATCACTGTAAGCTATGATTTTATCAATATTCTCGATGGCTTCAGGTTTTTCAATTTTGGAAATGATCGGAATATTTTGATCAGTATGTTTTGCCATCAATTNTTTTAAGTCGATCAAATCTTGGCTAAAACGCACAAAGGAAAGNGCAATCCAATCAATATCTTGAGTAAAAATAAATTTAGCGTCTTCAATATCTTTTTCCGTTAATGCAGGAAGNGAAATATTGGTATTGGGGAGATTAACTCCTTTATTAGATTTAAAAGGGCCACCTTGAATGACCACTGCTTCAACTTCATTCTTTTTGTTTGTGGNACTTACTTCAAAGATAAGTTTGCCGTCATCTAAAAGTATACGCTCNCCCTTGGAAACATCCTTTGGGAAATTTTGGTAATTCATATAGGCTTTCTGAGCGTTTCCTACAAAAGGAGCATCTGTAGAAAAAACAACTCGGTCTCCCGGATTGACAACCGTTCCCTCTTCAATTTTACCCACNCTTAGTTTGGGNCCTTGTAAATCACCTAAAATGGCAGTGTTAGTATTNAGTTTTTTATCGACATNTCGTATCATCTGAATACGTTCACTGACGTCATTGTAATCGGCATGAGAAAAATTGACCCTAAACACATTCACTCCAGCCAAGATCATTTTTTCTATGATGTCTTCAGAGGAGGTTGCTGGACCTAGAGTTGCAACAATTTTGGTTTTTTTGATAACGCTCATTAATCAAATATTAAGTTCAATCGGTTTTTAATTTTTTCGGAAGGCACTTCATAAGCCATCGANACTGCCNNCCATAAATTTATTGGTTTTAAAAGAAATTGTATGGTTTCCAAATGGTTTGATTTTATAAAAAAATCAACTTGTTTAAATTCAGGAAATAAAGATACTTCATTTCTCAAAGGGAGGTCAAATAATGCACCAGTATTTGCCCTATNTGNGATTTTTTCTTGGAAAAATTTATTCGAAAAAAGGGAAGTGTTTTCATCCAAAAGAGGATTTTCCCATTCAAATAAAGGAAAACGCACCTCCTTATCATTTAGGCCTATGTCCTCTNCGCGTTTAAATAGAGCATCAGTATNTTTGTTGAGATAAAAAGCAATTTGATACCCTTCTAAATTACTGTGTAAGGCGAGAAGATGANCNTGAAAATCGTCTTCTTCATAGNTTAAAAGATGAATTTTAGAGTTTGATTTCATTCAATTCTCTGTTTAATTTTAAGCACTCTTACAGCGATTTTAGCAGCCTTTTCCTCTGCTTTTTTCTTCGAAGAAGCCTTNGCTTTNGCAATACACTTATTTTGAAAAATAATCTGACANGAATAATTGATTTTTGGGTCTAATCCTTGATCTTGATTGGTTTTAAATTCAATTGATTCCTTGTNTTTTTGACTCCATTCTATCAGCAATGCTTTATGGCTAAGAACNAAGCTGTCTAGGCTTTNGATATCTACATAGGGTAATATAATATTGTGGATGACGTATGCTTTGGTTTTGTTATAGCCTTTATCAATAAAAAGTGCGCCGATAAGAGATTCGAGCAGGTTGCCATGAATATTATCTCCAAAGGTATTGAGGTGATTTGAAATTTCTGCAATACTGTAAAGTTCCATTTCTTTTCCAATTTCGTTCAGTTTAGAGCGACTTACAATTTTAGCCCTAAGNTTGGTCAGAGAACCTTCTTTTGCTGTAGAATAATAGTTAAAGAGAAACTCTGCAATTATCGAATTGAGTATCGCATCTCCAAGATATTCTAGGCGTTCAAAATTTAAAGGATCCCCAGCAGTGGTTTTATGATTTGCAGAGCTATGGGTAAAAGCTTCTTTATAGAGTTTTTTATTTTGGGTTTTAATGTTGAGTTTTTTCTGAAGAGTTACAAAAAAACTCCCGGATGTTTCCATTCGGGAATTTCGTATGTAATCTAAAAATTTCACAACTNTAAGTTAAGGGATTTTTTTGAACACCACACAAGCGTTGTGTCCTCCAAATCCGAAAGTATTNGAAAGCGCCACATTGACGGNNCTTTTTTGGGGATGGTTGAAGGTAAAATTAATTTTCTGATCAATCCCTTCGTCCGCTGTTTGGTGGTTGATTGTAGGAGGCACTACNTCGTGTTTCATTGCCATGATAGAGGCTATGGCTTCAACAGCTCCGGCTGCACCAAGTANGTGACCTGTCATGGATTTAGTGGAGTTGATATTCATGNTGTAAGTGTGCTCTTTAAATACCGCTACNATCGCGTTTGATTCAGCAATATCGCCAAGAGGAGTTGAGGTTCCATGCATGTTAATAATATCCACATCCTCTGGTTTTAGGTTTGCATCGCGAAGACAGTTTTCCATTACTTTGATAGCGCCTAGCCCTTCTGGATGAGGAGCTGTCATATGGTGAGCATCAGCGGAAAGCCCACCTCCAGCAAGTTCAGCGTAAATGGTCGCACCACGGGCGACAGCGTGTTCGTAGGATTCCAAAATTAAGGCTCCAGATCCCTCACCAAGTACAAAACCGTCTCGGTCTTTGTCAAAAGGCCTTGAAGCTGTTTTAGGATCATCATTNCGTTTTGACANCGCATGCATAGCGTTAAATCCTCCAATTCCTGCCTTGGTAACTGCTGCTTCAGACCCCCCAGTAANCATCACATCTGCATACCCTAACCGAATGTAATTTAAGGCATCAATCATGGCGTTTGATGCTGATGCACAGGCTGATACAGTAGCAAANTTTGGACCTCTAAAGCCGTATTTAATAGAAATTAAACCAGGAGCAATATCCGCAATCATTTTAGGAATAAAGAAAGGATTGAATCTTGGATTTTCATTTGAAGCCGCAAAATTCAGCACTTCGTTTTGGAAGGTTTCCAAACCTCCAATACCCGCTCCCCAGATTACACCGACTCTATCTTTGTCTACCTTTTCTAAAGGAAGNGCAGCATCCTCTAAGGCCTCAGCAACAGAGACTAAAGCGTATTGGGCAAAGCGATCGTATTTTCGGGCTTCTTTNCGGTCTAAATGATCAAGTGGATCAAAGTTTTTAAGTTCGCAGGCAAACTGNGTTTTGAACAATGTAGGATCAAAATAAGTTATTGGAGCTGCACCACTTGTACCAGATAGTAAACCCTCCCAATATGCTGAGAGGGTATTACCAATTGGTGTAAGGGCTCCCAATCCGGTAACTACTACACGTCTTGGTTCCATATGTCTTAATTAGTCAGCTTGTTCAATAAATTGAATCGCTTGNCCTACCGTTGCAATATTTTCTGCTTGGTCGTCTGGAATTTGAATATCAAATTCTTTTTCNAATTCCATGATTAACTCCACGGTATCCAGTGAGTCTGCTCCTAAGTCATTTGTAAAACTTGCTTCTGCAACTACTTCGTTTTCGTCAACACCTAGTTTATCAACTATGATGGCTTTTACTCTTGAGGAAATATCTGACATGATTTAGTTTAGTTAAATTATCTTCAGCAAAAATATAAAACTTTGCATGATTACACTAAATAGGACTTGAATATTCAACTCAAATTTTATTTNCACACGAANAGTAGGATTGTAATGTGTTATATTTACTGCATATTAACCCAATATTGATGAATAAAAGAATAATCTTATTNGCTTCAGGAAATGGATCTAATGTAGAGGAAATTTGCCGCTTTTTTGAACAAGATGCTACTGTGACTATAAGTGCAGTATTGACAAATAAAGCTTCAGCTGGGGTGATCAAGCGGGTTAATCAGTTCGGTTTAGAAGCTGTGGTATTTGATAAAACCAGCTTTACCAATGGAAGGTTGCTCAAAAAGGTTGAAAAAATCAAACCAGACCTAATAATTTTAGCAGGTTTTTTGTGGAAAATAGGGGAAGACTGGGTAAAGGCTTTTCCAGAAAAAATCGTTAATATCCACCCTGCATTATTGCCCAAATACGGCGGAAAAGGAATGTATGGAAGCCANGTTCACAAAGCGGTAAAGGCAAATGGNGANCGNGAAACAGGGATTACCATCCATTTNGTAAATGAGGCTTNCGATGAAGGGGCNACTATTTTTCAAGCAAAAGTTTCAATCTCNAATCAAGATACCGAAGACGAAATTGCAGCCAAGGTTCACCAATTGGAGCATCGTCACTTTCCTTTAGTCATTGAGCAATTATTAAAGACTACGGCTAAATGAAGTCAAGATCAGTTTATCTCTACACAGACGGATCTTCTCTNGGAAATCCGGGACCTGGAGGCTATGGAATTATACTTGAATGGGCAGGAATGTCTTATGTCAAAGAGTTTTCTCAGGGTTTTGTTAGAACNACAAATAATAGAATGGAACTTTTGGCGGTAATAGTAGGTTTAGAAATGCTAAAAAAAGCTCCTTTAGAGATTGTGATTTATTCCGATTCAAAATACGTAGTTGATGCTGTAGAAAAAAAGTGGGTTTTTAATTGGGAGAAAAAAAANTTTAAGGACAAGAAAAATCCTGATCTGTGGAAGCGTTTTTTAATAATTTACAGAAAGCACACCGTTCATTTTCAGTGGATTAAAGGNCATAATATGCATAGNCAAAACGAGCGATGCGACNAATTAGCAGTTCATGCAGCAAAAAGTAAAAACCTCATTCCAGACACTTTTTTTGAGCAAATGGAAAAACAAAAATCTTAGGAGAATACCACTGTTGATTTTTTACTTGATAATTGTTATAAATAATNTNACCGAGGCGTAAAGAGTTTTTTATTTTTGTANNATGAACAACAAACTTTTAGTCCTAGGCACTATAGCNTACGACGCAATTGAAACCCCTTTTGGTAAAACCGGAAAAATTCTTGGGGGTTGCGCCACCTACATAGGACTTGCAGCATCACATTTTAAAACAGAATGNGGTTTGATTTCCATCATTGGCTCTGATTTTGNAGAAGAGCATTTAAATCTTTTAAAAGAGAAAAATCTAAATCTTGANGGAGTTGAACAACTCCAAGGNGAAAAGACCTTTTTTTGGAGTGGTAAATACCATAACGACCTCAACACAAGAACCACCCTTGAAACACAGCTGAATGTATTGACAAAATTTCAGCCAAAAGTTCCAGAAAACTANAAAGATTCCAGTGTTGTTTTATTGGGAAATTTAGACCCGAATATTCAATTAGAAGTGTTGAATCAAATGGATCAAAAACCCNATTTGATCGTCATGGATACTATGAATTTTTGGATCGAAAGTTATCGTGAAAAGTTGGATGAACTTATCGCAAGAGTTGATGTGATTTCAATTAATGATGAAGAAGCGAGACAGCTTACANANAAGCACTCTCTNGTTGAAGCCGCAAAAGACTTACAGGCTATGGGTCCAAAATACGTAGTGATNAAAAAAGGAGAGCACGGNGCCTTGTTGTTCAATGGAAGTAATATCTTCTGTGCACCTGGGCTNCCCTTNGACGAGGTATTTGACCCNACNGGAGCAGGGGATAGCTTTATAGGNGGGTTTACCGCGTATTTAGTGCAACGAAAAAAAATTAATTTTGAGGAGATGAAGACCGCAGTAATCGTTGGATCTGCCTTAGCTTCATTTACAGTTCAGGAATTTGGAACATCAGCCTTAGAAAAAATGACTTTTGTGCAGTTGGCACAAAGAATACAAGCCTTTAAATCATTNACAGAATTTGAAATAGAACTAACATGAGAATCTGATGAGTGATGCAATCAAGCACGAATGTGGAATTGCACTTTTGCAATTAAAAAAACCACTTTCTTTNTACAAGGAAAAATACGGCAGTACATTTTACGGAATCAATAAAATGTATTTGTTGATGGAAAAGCAACACAACAGGGGTCAAGACGGGGCTGGATTTGCAAGTATTAAATTTGACATGTCTCCAGGACAACGATATATCAGCCGCGTTCGTTCTGCAGATCAACAGCCCATTCAAAAAATTTTTAAAACCATCAATACCCGTATCCAAAAAGAAATTGATGAGGATCCCACAATTGCTTTAAAGCCAGAAGAGCTAAAATCTAAAGTGCCTTACCTAGGAGAGCTGATGTTGGGCCATGTTCGTTATGGAACTTTTGGAAAAAATAATATTGAAAGTGTACANCCCTTTTTACGTCAAAACAATTGGATGCACAGAAATCTGATTGTTGCNGGNAATTTCAATCTTACCAATGTAAANGAACTGTTTGATAATCTTGTTGATCTAGGACAGCATCCTAAGGAAAAAGCAGATACCATAACGGTGATGGAAAAAATTGGNCACTTTTTAGACGATGCNGTGGCCAAAATCTATAAAAATTTAAGAAAAGAAGGATACTCCAAAAAAGAAGCTTCTCCGCTGATTGCTGAAAGANTAAAGCTTTCAAAGATTTTGAGAAAGGCATCTAAAAACTGGGATGGTGGTTATGCGATGGCGGGTTTACTAGGTCATGGCGATTCTTTTGTATTGAGAGATCCCGTAGGGATCAGACCAGTATATTATTATTCAGATGATGAAATTGTGGTTGTAGCTTCTGAACGACCTGTGATTCAAACCGTATTCAATGTAGCGTATGATCAANTTCAAGAGTTAGCACCTGGACACGCATTAATTACTAAAAAAGTTGGAGGAACTTNCGTNAAGCAAATTATTGAGCCCCAAGAAAAAAGAGCTTGCTCCTTTGAGCGAATTTATTTTTCAAGAGGAGGTGATGCAGAGATTTATCAGGAGCGTAAAGATTTGGGAAAAGCATTGTTTCCATTGGTTCATAAAGCTATAGGAGGGGATCTCGAAAACAGTGTATTTTCATTCATCCCCAATACAGCAGAGACTTCTTTTTACGGACTCATAGGNGCAGTACAGGATCATGTTCGAGAAATTNTACATGAAGAATTATTTAAATCGGATCAACCCAATANNAAGGCATTGGCAAAGCTTTTAGCGCTTAAACCAAGAATTGAAAAAATTGCAATTAAGGATGCCAAACTTCGAACATTCATCACTGAAGACAGCGACCGAGACGATTTAGTGGCACATGTATACGACATTACCTATGGAGTAGTAAAAGCATCAGATAATTTAGTGATTATCGATGATAGCATCGTTAGAGGGACTACATTGCAAAAAAGTATCTTGCGGATGTTGGATCGTCTAGGGCCTAAAAAGATTGTTGTAGTATCCAGNGCTCCTCAAATTAGATATCCTGATTGTTACGGAATTGATATGGCTAAGCTCGAAGAATTTATCGCTTTTAGAGCAGCACTGTCCTTACTTCANGATGATGGGATATACGATNAGGTGATTCAATCGGTTTACAAAAAATGTANANCAAGTGTAGAAAATAAAGAGCCTTCACCACCAAACTATGTCAAGGAAATTTATGCTCCTTACTCCAACNAACAAATNTCAAATAAGATATCAAGCTTACTAAAAAACGACCATATAAAAGCTGAGGTTGAAGTTATCTTCCAAACTGTTGAAGGCCTTCACGAATCNTGTCCTAAAAATNTAGGAGACTGGTANTTTACAGGTAATTATCCAACTGCTGGGGGTTGTAGGGTTGTGAATCGNGCCTTTATCAATTTTGTCGAAAAAAATAACANAAGAGCTTACTAAGGCTCTTTATCTATAAAAATTGTATTTCGCCGACTTATTTTATTGNAAAATTTAGAGNTNAATCATCTTTANNAAACCTGAACATAAGTAGGTTAAGTTCATGGTAAGATTTGGGGCAAAAAGGAGGAATTTATTCCTCCTTTTTATTTTTCACTATAATTATNANCAAAATTTACACNTTATCTATAAAAACGTCTTTTAAACGACATAGCGATGTTGAAGTGATGGGGAAGAATACTTTTANAAAACCTGAACATAAGTAGGTTAAGTTCATGGTAAGATTTGGGGCAAAAGGGAGGAATTTATTCCTCCCTTTTATTTTTTAGACTACTTTATAAGCCCCCTTTTCGTAAAGTGATCCCACCNTATTCCAATNGATTACATTAAAGAATGCATTGATATAATCTGNACGTCTATTTTGATAATTTANATAGTAAGCGTGTTCCCAAACATCGATTCCNAGTATGGGTGTTCCCTCACAGCCGANCCCTGGCATTAACGGATTATCTTGGTTTGCTGANGCACAAACCTCNACACTTCCGTCAGCTTGTANGCACAACCACGCCCATCCTGAACCGAATTGAGTAGCCGCAGCTTTTGCAAATGNAGATTTAAATTCTTCAAAACTTCCAAATGCATTATCAATTGCAGTAGCTAAGCTTCCAGAAGGAAGCCCACCTCCGTCTGGAGACATTACTTCCCAAAAAAGTCGGTGATTATAGTATCCTCCTCCGTTGTTTCGAACAGCTTTATTTTTTAGGTCTAGATTTTTTAAAATTTCTTCAATGGACTGGTCCGCTAGCGGTGTATCAGCAATTGCATTGTTGAGATTGGTAGTGTAACCGTTGTGGTGCTTACTATGGTGAATTTCCATAGTACGTGCATCAATATGAGGCTCTAAAGCATCGTATGCGTATGATAGAGCGGGTAATTCAAAAGCCATAATTTTTTTATTTAAGATTTATACAAAATTAAAATTTCTTTTCTGAATTGGAGTCTAAGTTTCGAAAAGCATTACTTTTAAAAAGGCATCCATTCTAATGAGTCATTCCAATTTTCATATCATCAATGCTGCAGCAGGTTCTGGTAAAACCTATACCCTGGTTTTGTATTACCTCCAAGAACTTCTAGGGAGCAAATCACCTCGCCCTTATCGACAGATGCTTGCTCTTACGTTTACAAATAAGGCAGTAAATGAAATGAAATCAAGGATACTCGAAGCCTTAGAGGATTTGTCAAAGGATTCGCCAAAGAACGCTCAACTTAAGACTTATCTCTTGGAGTCATTGCAAATAGAAGCAATTGAATTGACCCAGAGAGCAGAGCAAATGCTCCGCAATATTGTCTATGAATACGGGAGTTTTGATGTGATTACTCTCGATAAATTTACCCACCGAATCGTGCGAACTTTTGCAAAAGAATTCGAGCTACCTCAAGGTTTTGAGGTGGTCTTGGATACGAAAAGTATTTTGGAAGAGGTGGTTCGGGCCATCATCAACCAAATAGGGGAGGATCCTTTTATTACCCAATTACTCCTAAAGTTAAGTCTTTCAAAAGTGCAACAAGGTCTGAGTTGGGATGTTCAAACTGATTTGGATGAATTTGCCTTTTTATTGCTCAATGAAAATGACAGAATCCCCTTGGCAGATTTAAAAGAAAAAGACAGAGCGGCTCACAAAAAGGATCGAGAGCAATTAGAAAGTACACTAAACCACACCCAAGAGAACATTAAAAACTTGGTTGAAGAATTCATGGCCTTATTGAATAAAAACAATCTGGAGCCTGAAGACTTTATACGTCAACTTTTACACAAGCACATAGATTTGGTTCAAGAAGAATCTTATGAAAAACTATATACCACTCAGCTTGAAGCCATGCTTAGAGGTGAGATTCCTATCTATAAGAAGGCTACGGATAACCATAAAAAGTTGTGTATAGATGAATTGCTTCCGGATTTTTACACCTTGTTTTTAAAAATCAAAAAAGAAGTCGGGTATACTCTTTTACTGAGCAAAACCTTAAAATATTGGACGCCAAGGTTGATCTTACAGCAGATAGAACAGGGATTAGAGCAACTCCAAAATGAAAAAGAAATTAGATTACTTGGGGAATTTAATCACAAAATCAGTTCCCTAGTTCAAGCAGAAGAGGCACCCTATATCTATGCACGATTAGGGGAGCGTTATCGCCATTATTTTTTAGATGAATTTCAAGACACCTCTACACTCCAATGGTCTAACCTTGTTCCTTTAATAGGGAATGCTCTGGAATCGGAGTCCTTAGCTGGAGAACAAGGATCTCTTGTTTTGGTAGGAGACCCCAAACAGGCAATATACCGATGGCGTGGAGGAGATATCGCTCAATTCATCCGTTTGTTAAATAAGGATTCCAAGCCATTTCAGATAGAAGCTGAGCTTAAAAAGTTAGAGATAAACTACCGATCTGACGAAGCCATCGTAGCTTTTAACAATACATTTTTTTCTTATCTGACCACCACTTTGTCCACACCCGAAATTCAGTCCATTTATGGGGAAACAAGTCGCCAGCAAATAAAAAAGTCTGGGGGATATGTTAGGATCAAAGCAATACCAAAAGGAGGAAAACAAGAAGAGAAGATACCTCTTTATGTTGAGCAGACCATTGCCTCGGTACAACAAGCTATGGATTTAAATTACGAGCAGAAAGATATTGCTGTGTTGGTTCGAGTGAGAAATCAAGCTGTAGCTATTGGGGAAGGACTGGTAACGCATGGATACTCTATGCTTTCATCAGACTCTTTAGCGGTAAGTAAGTCGGATAAGGTTCAACTGATAGTGGCAGTTCTAAAATTAATCCTCAAACCGAACAGCAGCGAACAGCATAAGATTATTTTTGATCAATTATGGAAAACGACTAAACCTGCCAAAAAGGAATACCATACTACGGTAAGTAATTTGATCCATCGCACTACTTCAGATTTTTTTGAAGGACTCAATACGGAATACGGATCAAGTTTTAAGTTCCATATAGCCGTTTATTCTCCTTTGATTCAAATGGTCGATTACATTGTTGCTTCTTTTCCATTTATGGATTGTAATGATCCTTTCGTCTCCACTTTTTTAGAGGACGTTTTTGAGTTTACAAGACAAAGAGGAGCTTCACTTATAAACTACCTAAAACATTGGGAGACACAATCTCAAAAACTAACCCTTTCAACACCAGAAAGTCTCAATGCCATTAGGGTAATGACCATTCATCAGGCAAAGGGCTTGGAGTTTGCCGTGGTTATATTACCCTTTATGGATACCCCCCTCATTCCCAATGTCCGAGAGAAGATATGGTATCCGTTTCACGAATCACCTCTTGACAGTGTCAAGTGGGGATGGATCAATTTTTCAAACAAACTTCCTCTATTAGGTAAGCAAGCTGAAGCCTTGTACAATCAACAAAAAATTGCAAAAGAGTTGGACGCGCTTAATGTCTTATACGTGGCCCTAACCAGAGCAAAAAACCAATTATATGTTATTACCCAAACAACTACTGATTCAGAGCAACCTAAGACCTATGCCGATTTATTTGGGTCCTATGTTCGCAATCAGGGGATTGATTTAGATGCTACTAGTTTCTTTGAGTCTGGGGAAGCAATACCCAAAAAATTAGCAGAAGAACATACGCTTGANGGAGAGAAGATCCTATTGGAAATTGGAATTTCTGACNGGTGGAAAAATCATTTGATTGCACCTAAAGTACCAACAGAAGAAGTTTTACTTGCTCAAAAAAAAGGNNTATTTATCCACNAACTCCTATCAAAAATCACAGCTAAGGAAATGATTGACGAGGTAATNGCGGAAGAAANAAAACTTGAAAAAGNTTCACAAACAGAGCTTATGGAATTAAAACAAACCCTCAATCGAATTATTGATCACCCCGACCTAAAACAATTNTTTGATGGAACAGANAAAGTCCTCTGTGAACAAGAAATTTTGATCCCTGAAGGCCCGACATTACGACCGGATAGAATCAATATAAGTAAGGANGGAGGAGCTACAATATTAGATTATAAAACAGGTCNACCCAAGATTGAAGATAANATACAACTTGAATCTTACGTAGATGCATTGAATCAATTAGGATTTCAAAAGGTCAAATCAAAATTGGTCTACATCGATNGGGAAATAGAGATCNTCACCATTGAATAAACCGATAAACAAATTTTTAGTAACAAGCTAAACACNAGAATATCACACTCCAATATGCAGTCTTTTTTAANTGATATAGCGAAAACAATANTAGAGTCCAAAAGGGAGCTGGATCAGATTAAAATTATTGTTCCCAGTATNCGTGCAGTTAAATTTTTAAAAGAGGCGTTAAAAAAAGAAATTAAAACTGCAGCTNTAGCACCAGAGATCTTAAGTNTTGAAGGATTCATTTCTGAGCTGTCTGGCANTCAAAAAATTTCTAATATTGATTTGCTTTTTGAGTTTTACACTGTATACAAAGCGAATACCCCNTTAGAAGAACAAAATTCATTGTATCAATTTTTGAACTGGGCACCTTCATTACTGGTCGAGTTTAATGAAATTGATTCTCAATTGGTTGATGCAAAAACCATTTTTAGTTTTATGGGTGCCGTTGAAAAAATAGAGCAATGGGATCCTAAAAAACAAGGGGACTTAAGCAAACAGTTTTTTAAATTCCAAGAACGTATTCCACGNTATTACGCTGAATTGTATCGAGTACTTGTCAATCAACAANCTGGATATTCAGGACTTCAATACAGAGAAGCAACACAAAATCTTGGACATTATTTACAGTNTACCCTTTNTCAACATTTATTTGTTGGGTTTAACGCCTTNACTAAAGCAGAAGAGACAATCATANAGGAATTGGTTGCAGAAGGTAAAGCGGAAGTTTATTGGGATTTAGACNAATATTTTTATAAAGATAGCTCTCATAGTGCAGGCTATTTTATCAGAAAGTACAGTAAAGAATGGACATTTTTAGGTCAAAATTTTAAATTGAATTTTTCAAATTACTTTTCAAAAAGTAAGCAGATTGATATCATCAATGTGAGTAAAAACTTATCTCAAGCGAGAGCTGCCGTTCAACTTGCTGTGGAGACTTATAAGGCTCATCCTAATGATTCTGTAGTTTTAGTTTTGGGAGATGAGGGGATTTTACACACTGTTTTAGCTGCTATAGCTTCAGAAGAAGTTCCTTGGAATGCCACCATGGGGTATCCATTGAAGGAACTTGGAGGGGTGAAAAGTATTTTAAACCTATTTGAACTGTTCAAATTAAATGACAAAGGAATATACCCTTTATCAACTGTTAGTGTNCTAACCGAGGACCAAGCACTAGTTGGCTTGTTAGAGGCTTCAGGAATTTCGCTAAAAAAGTTNGTCAAGAAATTACAACTACAGCACAGTNCGCATTTTAATGCTCAGTCAATTTTGAGTCAATCAGACNTGGCAAGTCTNATTTTNAAACCTCTTGAAAGTCAAATTTCTGNNGTAGATCGTTTGCTTAGNCTTTATCAAAGGATTAAATCATACCAAATTGAGCATAAATTTTCAAGTTTAGATATTCACTGCTCAGACCATTGCATTGAGTTACTAAANAAACTTCAGAATCTGATAGANTCCAACGAGGCCCTTAAAAATTTACAAGATATCGAGCAGNTTTTTNTAAAACTTATNGATAAAGAAACTTTGGATTTTTCTGGAGATCCGTTTAATGGGATTCAGATTATGGGAGTNTTAGAAACNCGTGTTTTAGATTTTGATCATGTGGTGGTNACCCATGTCAACGAAGGAATTTTACCTTTTGGAAAAACCCCTTTCTCTTGGATCCCATTTGATGTGCGTAAAAAGTTTGGGATGAACACTTTTATTGAACAAGATCATTTATACGCCTATCATTTTTTTAGACTCTTACAACGAGCAAAAAGTNTCAGTTTGTTNTACAACGATGCAGCTGAAGGACTTTTNTCGGGTGAAAAAAGTAGATTTTTGGTACAATTAGAATTTTTTAAACATCCAAATCATCAACTTACTTTTAGACAGTTGNATTTTAATATCCAAACACCAACGGCCCCCATTAAAAAAGCCATTAAAAGCCCTGGCGTACTTGATCAACTAAATGAAGTTGCNAGAGAAGGGTTTTCACCATCNTCACTGGCACTCTATATTCGNGACCCCTATCAGTTTTACGAACAGCGGTTGCTCAAGATAAAACCGGATCAAGAATTTGAGNCTGATATCAATGCTGCAGAGAAGGGAACAATCATCCACCAGGTATTGGAAGANCTNTACCAACCCTATGNGGGGAAAGTGATGGTNGATATAAACTATAAAGAGATGCTTAAAAAACTGAGTCAAATGGTCAGTTCAGGTTTTAAAAAGCAGTATCAAAAAGAGACNCTAAANACAGGAAAGAATTACTTGATAGTAGAGGTCACGAATCGGATTTTAAAAAGCTTTATTGAAAAGGAAAGAGNNTTTGTAAAAAGTGGAAATCAATTAGAAATAATTGGTTTGGAAAAACAATTTCACACTCCTATTTCAATATCGGGAATGNAGCAAACAGTCTATCTAAAAGGTACTGTGGACCGCATTGATTCCCTCAATGGAACACGACGCATTGTCGATTATAAAACAGGAAGTATTGGCTCAGCAGATCTGAGCTATACCAATTGGGAAGAGTTGATTACGGAACCCAAAAAAGGAGCACTNTTCCAAGTGATGCTATATNCNTATGCGNTAANGAATGAATTTCTGTCTGTACCCTTAAACTCTGGTGTTATCCCTTTAAAAAACTTTGAAAATCANTTTCTAGCCGTCAAAAAAAGAGATAGTAGTGATAANGGTCCGCTACAAATCGATTCTCAAATNCTCAGTGATTTTGAGANGCAATTATTTTCTCTAATTAAGGAGATTTTTGATCCAAAATTTCCCTTTAACCAAATGCCTTTAAAAAGTTAAAGCATCTTTGATGAAGGAGAATTCGTGCATTTTTCTTTAAATTAGCTGAACACACTACTATTTTTATTTTATGGGCAAAANAGACGACTTTGACAAGATAGATGCCAATAAGGATGGGTACATTTCAAGAGAGGAATACGANAATGCNNCCGAAACGGCAGGGGTTGAAAAACAAGAGTTGAATTGGTTCTTACGCCTAATTACTTTAGGAGACCGATTTGACATTAAAGATTTTTGGGATAGAGTCAAAAAATCTGCTGTAGAGTTTATAATACTCGTATTTGGGGTAACAGTTTCCTTTGGAATTGAACAGCAAGGAGGTGTGTCTGACAATAGAAATGATGGGATTGAAAATTTAGAAAACTTAAGNGAGGAAATAGATAAAATGATTAGTTATACCGATTTTTATATAGAACAAATTAATTGGGTAACTGAACTGTATCAAAAGCAATACAATAAATGGGATCAGGATAATGACAGTATATTTATTGATTTTCAAGAAGATGATGAAGAGCCNGATGGAAAATATTATTTTTCTCCNATGGGGATGTACACTCAAAGAGACCCTTTCAACCCTCCAAGAGTAAATTTTGANGCAATAAAGCTCGATGGAACCTTTCGATTAATGCCAAAAGAAGTTGGTCTAAAGATGACTGAGATTTATGACGGAACTGAGCTTAGATACTTAATAGAAAATACAGGTAAAAATGAAGAGCGTTACGTACAACAGTTTGTTGACCGTATCGCAAATAAATGGGTGTATGAATTACCCTGGGTTGATGTAGATTATAATGAGTTCTGGATAGAAAACAGGAAGTATATACAAGAGGATAAGTTNATAAAATACAACTTATATAAACGAATCGATCTATGGGAGTATAGTGTAAAAGAGCAATTACAGAATTACAAAAATTCTTTGAATGAAGGTGCAAAAATGTTGGATTCAGTAATTGCGGTAAGGGACAGTGAATTTGAGTTAATATGGTGGGTATTGAATCCTAAAGATTAAGCATCTTTTGTAATAAGTTCCGCAACAAGTTTCCCAGAGATAAGTGAAGGGGGGACTCCTGGCCCAGGTACTGTGAGTTGTCCAGTAAAAAACAAATCACTTACTTTTTTACTTTTTAGTTTAGGTCTTAAAAATGCTGTTTGCAACAAGGTATTTGCCAGTCCGTAGGCATTTCCTTTATAAGAATTGTATTCTTCTTTAAAGTCTTTAACACAAAATGATTCAGTAAATTCTACATGATTTTTTATTTTTTGTCCAGTGAGTTTTTCCAGTCGATTCATTACTAAGTCGTAATAATGAGATCTTAATTCGGGAGTATCCTCTATTCCGGGAGCAATAGGGATGAGTAAGAAACAAGCTTCTTTTCCTACTGGCGCCATAGAAGGGTCAGATACCGAAGGAAAATTTGCATAAAAAAGTGGATTTTCTGGCCATTCAGGATGATCGTAAATAGCGGCTGCATGTATATCAAAATCAACATCAAAAAACAGATTATGATGGAAGACTCCTTCAATTTTTTTATCCAATCCGATATAAAACAAAAGGGAAGAAGGAGCAAAAACTTTTTTGTCCCAATAAGCCTCACTATAAGCTCTGTAATTTTGATCCAATAAGCTTTCTGTATGATGGTAATCAGCCCCAGATAAAACGATGTCTGCCCTGATTAATTCTCCATTAACAACAATCCCCTCTGCTTTTCCTGTATCGCTTACCTGAATTTTATCTACAGCAGCTTCGGTGTGGAATTTTACACCTAGCGATGTTGCTATACTCACCATACCTTCTACGATGCGATACATTCCATTTTTTGGGTGCCAGGTTCCCAACCCAAAATCAGCCCAATTCATAAAGTTGTAAAAAGAGGGAGTATTGGATGGTTTTGCCCCTAAGAATAAAACAGGAAATTGAAGTATTTGTCTCAGTTTTGGACTCTTAAATTGTTTGTAAACATCCTTTTTTACATTGCTGAGGAAGTAATTGATTTTTCGAATGGTTACGGGGGTTACCAATTCTAAGGGNGATAAGCCAGGGCGATAAACCAAATCCTTTATAGCAATATCGTAATTTTCTTTGGCGGAGNNCATAAACCGTTTTAATTTGCTACTACTTCCCGCTTCCTCTTTTTCAAATACCTCATATATCTTTTCTAAAGAATCACCTATTGGAATTGCATCTTTTTCGCCAAAAACGACTTGATATCCTGGGTCTAACCGTTCTAATTCATATAGATCAGCAGTTGTTTTTCCAAAATCGTTGTAAAATGATTCAAATACATCGGGCATCCAGTACCAGGACGGCCCCATATCAAAAGTAAATCCATCTTTTTTGAGTTGCCTAGCCCTTCCTCCTAAACTTTTATTTTTTTCAAATACGTTTACCTCAAAGCCAGCTTTTGCGAGATAAGAAGCCGCAGCCAGGGAAGAAAACCCTGAACCGATTATTGCAATTTTTCTTTTCATAACACAGCAAAGATAACCCAAAATAAAGGGTCTGCCTCTATTACTCAGTATTGGATGATCATTTTACTGCCCATTCTATACCTCGTGTCATTATATTCCATACTTCTGGGANATCAAAGATATCTTCTGAGTGACCTAAAGCAGAATAAAAAACACGACCCTTNCCGTAGTTTTTTTTCCAAACTACAGGCATTTCAACTCCGTCTATCCAAGCATCGTGCTCTCCACTAAAAGAAGTGGTTGCTAAAATTTCAATATTGGGATCATAATGCATGTAATACTGCTCTGTCTTNAAATTAAAATCATTTATTCCAGCTGTAACGGGATCAGAAGTATTGGAGATGGTTACCTTATAATCAATTTGCCCTCCAGGGTGTTTTACAAATTGACCACCAACCATATATTGATATTCGGTATCATTTCTAAAGGAGTCACCTAATCCGCCGTGGCAGCCAGCAAGGCCAACACCCCGAGCAATGGCATCTCTTAAACCCTTAGATTCTCTGTTGCTCATTTTACTCATAGTGATATGTTGTATAACTAAATCGAGGGATTGCATGAGCTCTTTTTCCAAATATGATGCAGTGCTTTCTGAAAGGATAACATTGGCTTTTTGATTTTCAAGCCAAGAGGCTATTTTTTTTGCAAAAACTTCTGGTTGATGCCCCTTCCAACCGCCGTAAACGATTAGCACATTCTTCCCTTCCATGGAGGATTGAGAATAAAGTGAAGAAGACAAAAGGCAAATTAATGCAAAGAAAGCGAAGCGTGTTTTCATGTGTAATACAATTTAAACTTTAAGAAAATAAATTTCGCTAACTAATAAAAGCTATACTAAAATTATTTTTTCGAATTGTGAATTTCTTCTACAAAAGATGCACTTATAATCCCAGTAGGAATAGCGACTATTCCGATTCCAACCAAAGAGATTACTGATGCAAAAACCTTTCCCCAAAGGGTGATGGGCACTACATCACCATACCCTACAGTCGCAAGAGAAACAGTTGCCCACCAAATGGATGCAGTGATACTGGAAAAGATTTCCGGTTGGGCTTTATTCTCTAAAAAATATATGGCTGAGGCTGAAAAAAGGATGGTCAATACAGATAAAAATAGTGTAAATTTTAATTCATTTTTTACTGCTGAAAGCGCTTTAATAAATAATTTAAGTGACTTACTGTCCCGTCCTAATTTGAATACACGAGTCAATCTAAATAATCGAAGGATTCTGAAAAAACGACCGTCTAATAAAACAAATTGTTTTAGATAAAATGGGAGTATAGAGATAAGATCAATGATTCCAAAAAAACTAAACACATAGCTCCTTACACCAGCCCATTTATTTTCGCGATAACTCAAACTGATCCGATACAGGTATTCAAAAGAAAAAATCACGATGGAAACCAACTCAAAATAATGGAAGAATTGTGAGAATTGTACTTGAATGAATTGATGAGACTCCAAAACCATTGCAATGATGTTTCCAATGATCAAGGAATATATAAAGATGTCAAAGCGATTGAATTTTTTCATTTTGTAATTGTTTTTGAAAATTACAATATTTTTTTACTAACTNTATAAATAATATAATTATTGATTGTAATTAATTGAAAAACAAATAGATAATAACAGAAATTAAATCTTTTAGTACTGGCTATTTTGTTAAAAAAGAAAAAATAGTTTCAAAATAGCATTTTGTATAACCTTTTTTACTTATATTTAAACAAGTTTAAATTCAATTTGGTTTCATACGTCTCTGTTAGATTACTTCCATAAGTTAAATTCTAAAATCCAAAACAGAGACGTTTTTCTTTTTTAAATAAGTCCCAACTCCTTCAAATTTCATCTATCTTAGTTACTCAGCAATTGAATCAATCAAACTCATGCTTGCAGTTACAACTTTAACTTTATTTACTTTTAAGAAGAATAAATTCTGGGCTTTTAAGCAGATGGGAATCGCAGCAAGTAAACTAAAAAATGTAGAAGGACTACAGTTTTATAAATTTTTAGGAACTGGAGGGGGAAATGGCTTTAGTTTAACTCCTGACTTTTCTACTTATGCTTTTTTAGGAGTATGGGACAACATCTCTCAATACAATAGCTGTTTGAATGAGCATCCTGTTTTTCTAGAATATATCCAAAAAGCCAGCTCCCAAAGAGAATTGGTTTTAAGCCCAGTAAATAGCCACGGTAAGTGGAGTGGTACAAATCCATTTAAAACTCAGGAAGCATCAAAAGCGAACTTTAAAGATTCTAATCTTAAAGCAGTTGTAATCACTAGAGCTACCCTGAGATGGAACCGCTTGCTTTCTTTTTGGAAAGCTGTACCCGAAGCTAGCCGAGCAATTATGAATGCTCAGGGGGTTTCCTACTTTAAAGGGATAGGAGAATTACCCTTTATTCAACAAGCTACAGTTAGTATATGGGAGAGTTTTGATGCGGTAAATACCTTTGCATATAAAGGAAAAGAACACGCTGTTATTGTAAAAAAAACTAGACAAAAGAAGTGGTATAAGGAAGATTTATTTTCACGATTTTTTTTAATTTCTGACACTACGATAAACCTTAATTAATGAAACAAGCTATTGTTATAGGTGCAGGTATTGCAGGTTTGGCATCCAGTATTCGTTTGGCCATGAAAGGATATCATGTAAATGTTTTTGAAGCCAATTCCTATCCTGGGGGTAAATTATCTGCTTTTGAGCTAGATGGATATCGCTTTGATGCCGGTCCCTCATTATTTACCATGCCCCATTTTGTCACTGAACTTTTTGAAATAGCAGGGGAGAATGCTAAAAATCATTTCGACTATAGAAAAAAGGAGATTGCATGCAATTATTTTTGGTCGGATCAAAAAACGTTTAAAGCCTATGCCGATCGTGAAAAGTTTTATGATGAAATTGAAAAGGTATTTGGTGAACCAAAGGCAAAAGTGAAACGCTACCTTAAAAGAGCGCAAAAAAAATACGACCTTACCCATTCTCTATTTTTAGAAAAATCGTTGCATAAATTACAAACCTATCTTTCTGAGGCAACTTTAAAATCACTTGTCAATCTTCATATTTTAGAATTGCCCAAAACACTCCATCAAGCCAACCAGCAAGCTTTTGATTCATCACATCTCATTCAGCTATTTGACCGATATGCGACCTACAACGGATCGGATCCCTTTCAAACTTCGGGTATTATGACTTTAATACAACATTTAGAAGGGCATTATGGCACTTTTGTTCCGACCAATGGAATGGTATCAATTACGGAATCGCTTTATCGTTTAGCTTTAAAATTGGGGGTAGAGTTTACTTTCAATTCCAAGGTGGAAGAAATTATAATAGATTCAGATAGAGTTCAAGGTGTACAAACCCCTCTAGGATTTCAAAGAGCCGATTTAGTGGTTTCCAATATGGATATTTTTCTAACATATAAAAAATTATTACCGCATTCAAAACCACCAACTAAGATTCTAAACCAAGAGCGTTCCAGTTCAGCTGTTATTTTTTATTGGGGAATCCAAAAGTCTTTTGATCAGTTAGAATTACACAACATCTTTTTTTCAGATGATTATAAAAAAGAATTTGATGCGATTTTTAAAGAGCAAACCGTATGTAAAGACCCCACAATCTACATTAATATTACATCAAAAGATGTGCCTGCCGATGCGCCCAAAGGCTGTGAAAACTGGTTCGTGATGATTAATACTCCGGCGGATCACGGTCAAGATTGGGACGGTATGGTCGCTCGACTGCGTAAACAGGTATTAAAAAAGCTTTCCAAGGAGCTCAAAACATCTATTGAACCGCTGATAGCTTGCGAAGAAATTCTCACTCCACCCTTGATTCAAAAGAAAACCCAATCCCATTTAGGAGCTTTATATGGAGCGTCAAGTAATAATTCAATGGCAGCTTTTTTGCGTCATCCTAATTTTTCCAATCGCATTAAAAACTTATATTTTTGCGG
>NHDB01000022.1 GCA_002167945.1 Flavobacteriaceae bacterium TMED48
CTTTGCTTTTGAATTTAAAATAAACTAGGTGAAATCAAAATACAGACTAATTGGATCTATGTCAGGTACTTCTTTGGACGGCTTAGATCTAGTATGTGTGGATTTTAAAAAAAAGAAAAATTGGGATTTTGAAATTTTAAAAGCCAAAACCTATTCTTATTCATCAGAATGGAAAACGTGTCTGTCAGAATTACACCTTCAAGATTCTCAAAAAATCAAATCAGTCGAAGAAGACTACGTTAATTTAGTGGCAAAGTTTATTCTAGATTTTAAAAGCGATTTAGAAGGGGTTGACTTTGTAAGTTCTCATGGCCATACGGTATTTCACCAGCCTGATCAGGGGTTTACGCTTCAAATTGGGAATACTCCTCAGCTTTCAAAGGGGATAGGACTGCCATTAATATGTGATTTTCGTTCCCAAGATGTTGAATTAGGAGGTCAAGGAGCACCTTTGGTACCGGTAGGTGATTTACATTTATTTAAGTCGTATTCATGTTGCTTGAATTTAGGGGGTTTTGCCAATGTCTCCTTACCTCAAAAAGCCCAAGTTATCGCTTACGATATTTGTGCTGTCAATACCGTTTTAAATGTTTTGGCAAATGAAAAGGGATTGGAGTATGATTCGGAGGGAAATCTAGCCAAGGCAGGGAACCTTGTTCCAGAACTTTTAAGCGCTTTGGAGAATCTCGAATATTACCAGAAAAAAGCACCTAAATCACTGGGAATAGAATGGGTCAATGAACAGATTTTTCCACTAATTGATCAATACAGAACTAATTTAGTTGAAGATCAAATTCACACATACACTCAACATATTGCCAAGCAAATTGGATCAACTTTTCTAGATTCTGATAGCGTATTAATCACAGGTGGAGGTGCTAAAAATGATTATTTGATCTCCCTNCTNAATCAATTTAGCAANGCAAAATTTAGTATTCCTGACCCACTAGTTGTTGACTTTAAGGAAGCCTTGATNTTTGCATTTTTAGGNCTNTTGCGANNTGAAAATCAAGTNAATTGTTTNTCCTCCGTNACAGGTGCTTCNGNNGACCACAGTAGNGGNAATATTTTTTATCCCTAGAGAGGAAGAAACGNAAGAGTTTTTTATANATTAGCATTCAAACGANATTGAATNCATGGAAACTATTATTATCTCGCTCTTTGTTTTGGGATATTTAGCGATTACGCTTGAACACAATTTAAAAGTAGACAAATTAATTCCAGCCCTTGCAATGATGGCCTTGATGTGGGCAATAATNTCTCTTGCTCATTTGCCTGTTTTTGATGTAAATACAGAACTAAAGGAGCTTGAGCCTACTCACATTGATGAAATTTTATTGCATCATTTAGGGAAGACNGCTGAGATCATNATTTTCCTTCTTGGAGCGATGACTATAGTCGAAATCATTGACTATTTCAATGGATTTTACACCATAAAAAACTTTATTAAAACCAGAAGCAAAAAAGGCTTACTTTGGATTTTTGGAATTTTGGCGTTTATACTTTCAGCCATTATAGACAACCTTACGGCAACCATAGTTTTAATTACCATATTGCAAAAAGTCATCCACGATAGAGATACTCGCTTGTGGTTTGCGGGTTTGATTATTGTTTGTGCAAATGCAGGTGGAGCCTGGTCGCCNATAGGCGATGTAACNACTACCATGCTTTGGATAGGAGACAAAGTAACTACNGTAAAATTGATAAGTTATGTGCTGGTTCCCTCTATCGTGTGCTTCGTCTTACCTGTAGGGATCGCTTCTTTACTACCGGCATTCCAGGGTGACATACCAGCAGTCAAAGAAGAGGGTTTGGTAGAAACTCACAAACGCGGCGGAACCATGCTTTACTTAGGTCTTTCAGCTATTGTGTTTGTTCCCGTTTTTAAAACATTGACACACCTTCCACCTTACGTTGGGATGATGCTCTCTTTAGCAGTAGTTGCAACTTTTGCAGAGATCTTTAGTAAGGCTAAGATTAATATTACTTCTTTTGATGAAGAGAGCGACGCACACCAAACAGCGAGCCCAGTTCATAAATCACTGTCCAAAATTGAGTTGCCCAGTATACTTTTCTTTTTAGGGATTCTATTGGCAGTTGCGGCTCTTGAGTCTTTAGGATTGCTCTTTAATTTTGCTGAAGGATTAAACGAAACTATACCGAATACGGATGTTGTAATTGGTTTGTTGGGTATCGGTTCGGCAGTAATCGATAACGTACCTTTAGTAGCTGCAAGTATGGGGATGTTTTCAATGGCTACCGACGATCCAGTATGGCACCTTATTGCCTATTCCGCNGGTACCGGAGGGAGCATGCTCATCATCGGTTCCGCGGCAGGGGTAGTAGCCATGGGAATGGAGAAAATCGATTTCTTTTGGTATTTAAAGAAAATAGCCTGGTTGGCCTTTGTTGGCTTTATTGGTGGATTTATAACTTTTGTCCTTATTCGAGATTTTGTACTTTAGGAGATAGGACAGAGAATTTTTTAATGAAATTTTCGTTGATACTGTATAACTATAGCCTATGTTACTATCCTATATTCAAGATGTTGCTCCTCTTCAAACAGAAAAAACACTTTCACTACTTGAGCTGATAAAGAACGGTGGTCTTGGGGGTCAACTGATTATCGGAGTTTTATTCGTTTTACTTTTAATGGTGACTTACATTTATTTTGAGCGTTTGTTTGCGATTCGTTCAGCAGTAAAAGTCACGCCTAATTTTATGCCTCAAATTCGTTCATTTGTGATGAATGGAAAGTTGGATGGGGCACAGCAACTTTGCGTGCAAGAAAATGTTCCTGTTGCAAGATTGATATCCAAGGGGCTCTCTCGAATAGGAAGGCCTTTGGACGATATCAATACAGCAATTGAAAATGCTGGACGTTTGGAAGTATATCAATTGGAAAAAAACATAAGTATTTTGGCCACTATATCTGGTGCTGCTCCCATGTTGGGGTTTTTAGGAACCGTAATTGGAATGATCCTATCCATTTTTGAGATTTCAAATGCTGGAGGAAATATTGATATGCAACTGCTTGCCGATGGGCTTTATACAGCAATGACCACAACTGTAGCTGGACTTATCGTTGGGATTGTTGGATATATTTGCTACAACCATCTAGTTGTTAAAATTAACAAAGCGGTCTATCAGATGGAGGCCTCTAGTTTGGAGTTTTTNGATCTNCTAAACGAACCNGCCTAANANATGAAACTNAGAGGAAGAAACCAGATTAAACCCGAGTTCAATATGTCGTCNATGACGGATGTTGTCTTTTTNTTGTTGATCTTTTTTATGATNGCCTCTACTTTAGCAAAACAGTTAAACACCATAGAGGTTAAACTNCCACAAGGAGAGGGTAAGACTGANAANCGAAATACGGTTGCAGTAACCATTNCAGANANNGGTCGGTTTTATATCAATGAAAATAGGGTGAATAAAAACAGACTNGAAAACCAGCTTATNCAAGCTNTAGAAGGAGGACAAACCCCTTCTNTNGTNTTGAGAGCNGAGGAAAAAGTAGCCATTCAAGAAGTAGTATTTGTAATGAATATTGCCAATAAGAATGGTATNAAGGTAGTATTGGCTGTAGACACCCCTTAAAACGAAAACGNATAAAGATGTTGGATACTNNCCANAAAAAAAAATCAGCTGGACTTACTGCGGTAGTTGCCATACTATTGTTGCTGTTATTCTTTATGCTGGGATTGACCTATTACGATCCACCCATTAGTTATGGAATGGAAGTCAATTTTGGTACTCTGGCACAAGGAAGCGGTGATGTTCAGCCTACCAAAAGCGTTCAAACTTTTGAACAACCAGTGGAAAAACCAGTTGAAGTAGAGGAAAAAGCAGAAGTAACTCCCCCAAAGGAAAGTACTGAAGAATCCATCAAAGAAGTTTTGACCGAAAAAGAATCAACAGTTGTTGTTCCTNATAAGAAAGAGGAAGTAAAACCCAGAGAAGCTGTAGAGGNGAAGCNAGAACCTAAAGTTGANCCAGAACCNGTAAAAGAAGTTCCAAAAGTNTCTGANGCCACAAAAAGTGTGGTCTCTAATTTATTGAAAAATAAAGCTGAGGAAGGTGANCAAANCCAGGGAGAAGGAGATGATTTAGTTCAAGGCGACAAGGGTAAAGTAGAAGGAAATCCTTACTCNAGTAGTTATTACAATAACTATGGATTGGGAGGGCGAGGAAAAGGNTACGGACTCAANGGAAGAAATTTACAATCCAACGGTAAGGTTNTTCAAGANTGTAACCAAGAGGGAACNGTAGTNGTTCGGATAACGGTAAACAATAATGGTGANGTTGTACAGGCAGTACCAGGAGTTAAAGGCAGTACCAATACTCATCNTTGCTTGCTTGAACCTGCTCGAAAAACAGCTTTACTTCACAAATGGTTNCCTGACAATAATGCACCAGCNGAACAAATAGGGTTTGTAGTTATTCAATTCAAATTAGGCGAATAAGGATTGAAAAGCTATCAAGATACCCTCGATTGGATGTTTTCTAAACTCCCNATGTACCAAAAAGTTGGCGNGAGTGCCTACCGCCCGGGTTTGGAAAGNATATTGGCAATGGATACCCATTTAGAACACCCGCATCGAACATTTAAGTCCATCCATGTAGCAGGNACGAATGGNAAGGGTTCCACCTCTCACATACTTGCATCNGTTTTACAAAGTGCNGGNTANAAAGTNGGCCTTTATACNTCGCCACATTTGTTNGATTTTAGAGANCGNATNAAAGTAAANGGNCANCNNATNNCNGAAAAAAATNTAATTCAGTTTATCGAAANGCATGCGGCTTATTTTGAATCAGAACAGATTTCATTTTTTGAAATGACCGTTGGGATGGCATTCAGCCACTTTAGAGAGNGTCAAGTGGATTATGCTATTGTTGAAGTAGGNCTNGGGGGTCGTTTAGATGCNACGAATATCNTCATGCCCGTTCTNTCTGTAATTACCAATATTGGTTTAGACCACACNGAGTTTTTAGGTACTACACGCACTCAGATTGCCAAAGAAAAAGCAGGGATTATNAAAAGTGGAATTCCTGTGGTTGTAGGTCAAAAAGACAAGGAGACTCAAAAAGTATTTGAGGAGATTGCCTTAAAGCAGTCTGCAAAGTTAACTTTTGTAAAAGTTCAAAATCAACATTGGGAAACAGATCTTAAAGGAGTTTATCAAGCTCAAAACATTCAAACAGCTCTAACAGCTTTAGCGTGTTTGGACGTTCATAAAATTGATTTGAATACCCTTAAACAGGGGTTAAAAAATGTAATTTCCAACACAGGCTTGCTAGGGCGATGGCAAATAATTGCTGATTCACCACAACTCATTTTGGATGTCGGACACAATAAAGAGGGCCTTTCCTTTTTAGCAACTGAACTCCAAAAGTTAGCGTTTGACCACCTGCATTTGATCATGGGATTTGTCAAAGGGAAAAAGGTTGTTGATTTAATTTCTCTCTTTCCCTCTGAAGCCTCATTTTATCTATCTAGTCCGAAAATTGATCGGGCAATACCGCTTTCAACTTTAAAAGCTGAATTGACTGGAAGTTCAAAAAATATTGATTTTTTCCCAACAGTTATTGATGCCTTAAATAAGGCTCGCTCATCAGCCAATGTGAATGATTTGATCTTGGTTTGTGGAAGTACTTTTGTGGTAGCAGAGGTCTTGAGTTTTATTAAAAATCAAAAAGTTTAAAATTTAGAAAGTAATAGTGTCGAATTAGTTGAGATATTTTATATTTGCCATCTCATTGAAATNATCAATGGGCGCTTAGCTCAGTTGGTTCAGAGCACCTCGTTTACACCGAGGGGGTCGGGGGTTCGAATCCCTCAGCGCCCACCACTTTAANCTNACTNACTCAAGTGAGGTTTTTTTGTTTTTAAAAACACTTGCATCAATTTTTATAAAATACATNAATAATNTACTTAAATTNTAGCGATCAACNATNAAATTTCAAANAGATGAAACAACTCGTTTTACTAGTAGTATTAATGATAACATTGCAGTGTGCTCCACCAGAGGCGGACGCATACGACAAAAAAAATGTTGAACTAGCCCAATTGTTTTTAGACAATATCCTTACAGATGGAGAAAAAGCTAAAAGCTTACTCCACGAAGAGTTTAGCTTTTCTTGGATGGGGATCATTGAGCAAGGAGGTAAAATTTGGAATAGAGACAATTTGTTTGACGTCTATTTTAAAGAAATCATCCCTGAAATTCTCCCTAATGGNATTGTTTTAAAAACTGTAGATTTTATTTCAGATAAAAACGGTGTAGCATTAATNCAAGAAGGNGATGCTGAAGGTAAAAACGGAGAATACGANAACAAATATGTCTGGATTTTTAAAATGAAAGATGGTTTAATTCACTCGATTAGAGAATACAATAGTGATATACTGGTTGCAACCCGTTTATATGATTATAAATTGGTTCCACTAGAAGGAACTGAATAGTGAATCAGAATTATAAACTNGTATTTTAACAATAATTTAAGGATAGNGGATNTAACTTTTNGTCTTTNAATAAGTCANATANGTAGATTTGGTTTAGTATTCTGCCCGTGTCTATTNCATAAAGATNATTANTTGAGATTGTTTGTTAAAAAAACTCTAGATATCGGGCAGTTTTTTTGTTCTNATTAAAAGCAATACATTNNATAAAATTCAAATTTTGAAAAAAATAGGANNAACAGACCGACTTTCATTTTTTATTCTGGCTGTNNTTTATAGCNTAACCTTCTTTGTGGGCTATTTTAACGTATCNGGACAAGAGCAACCAAGTGAGCAAACCTTAGATGATTCAAAAAAACTAATTCANATTGTACTNATTGAGTTTAAATCNACAGTGAGTAAAACNGATATGNAATTGNTNGTCGATGCTNCNTANAGNCTCCAGCAGATTGAGGGAGTTGAAGATTTGAACTTCGGCGAAAACNCTTCTCCAGAAGGATTAAATCAAGGTTANACGCATAGTTTGACTATGAAATTCAATACNGCTGAGGACCGTGANAGTGTGTATCTACCACATCCAATCCATCAAAAATTTGTNAAACNTTTTGTNCCTCTAACCGAGTCAGTTTTGGTTTACGACTATTGGGAGTGAATGGTTGTTTTAACCTCCGATTAATTTTTGGATCTTGGCCTGCTCTTCTTTAGCTAGTTCAGGATCTACCAAGATTCTTCCGCTGTGTTCATCCATAATAATTTTGCTCCTAGAAGCAATTTCAAGTTGGACTTGAGGCGGGATAGAAAAATAAGATCCACCAGACGCACCACGCTCTACAGGAACTATAGCCAAACCATTTTTTACGCTACCTCGTATTCGNTTGTAGGCAGAAATCAATCGCTCTTCGATTTGTTTTTCAAATTCAGTAGATTTTTTNTGAAGCAAATCTTCCTCTTTATGAGTCTCTTTTAAGATAGCGTCTAATTCTCCTTTTTTCGCTTTCAGGTGTGCATTTCGCTCTTCAAAGCGCTCGTTTATAACGTTTACAGCCTCTTGTTTTTGCTCGATACGTGCTTTGTGTTCCTTAATTTTCTTCTCAGCTAATTGGATTTCAAGCTCTTGAAATTCTTGCTCTTTTACAATAGAATTATACTCTCTGTTGTTGCGAACGTTTTTCAATTTCTCTTCATATTTTTTGAGTAATTCTTTAGCCGTTTCAATGGTTTGTTTTTGCTCAGCAATTTCGTGTTCGTCCTCTTTAATTTCTGTTTTGATTTTGTCTAGTCGAGTATTTAGACCTGCAATTTCATTTTCTAAATCTTCAACTTCTAACGGAAGTTCTCCTCTTAAGTTTTTGATTTCGTCGATTCGAGAGTCAATAAGTTGCAAGTCGTAAAGGGCTCTCAATTTGTTTTCGACGGTTACTTCAGTTTTTTTGGCCATAATTAGAAATAATTAACAGGATTTGTTTTTGTACGTGATAAAACGATTGCAAAATTAGGCATTTTTTTGGTAAGATAATCAAATATCAAATTTTTGGTAAANTGCTCACTTTCGTAATGCCCTACATCAATTAATAGAAGGTTGCTTTCTCCTTGATAAAATTGGTGGTATTTTAGGTCTGCTGTAATAAAAGCGTCTGCATTCTGTTGTTTAGCATTTNTAATTGCAAAACTTCCAGAGCCGCCTAGAACAGCTACTTTTTTTATTTTTTTTCCTATGAGCGGACTATGCCGAATGGCCTNAGNATGAAGTTTATTTTTGACATAAGTCAAAAATTCAGCTTCTTCCATTGGCTCTTTTAGAGTTCCAATCCTCCCGATTCCTACTGAGGTTAAAGTATTGTCTAGGCTAAAAATTTCATAAGCAACATTTTCATATGGATGGGCTTGTAACAGTGAATTTTGAACGGCATGCACCAAATGAGATTCAAAAACTACTTGAATTTGAACTTCGTCAACTTGCATTTTTTGTAGTGGTTTTCCCAGATGAGGTTTACTTTCTTCATTTCCTTTGAATTGTCCTGTACCCTCTATAGTAAAACTGCAGTCAGAATAATTTCCAATTGCACCAGCTCCAGCTCGATGTAATGCCTCAAGTACATTTTCAGCATCTTCCTTGGGGACATAGGTGCTTAATTTTTTTATTCCTGAGGGTTTGGGGATGAGCACTTTGGTTTCTTTAAGGTCCAATTGATCAGACAAGACCTTATTGACGCCCTNTGGGTGATTATCCAGGCGAGTATGTAATGCGAAGATGGCAATCTCGTTTCGNATAGCTTTTAACACCACCCGTTCTNCATAATCTTTACCGGTGATTTTTTTCAAACCAGAAAAAACAATGGGATGAAAACAGACAATCAGATTGCATTTGGATTCAATGGCTTCATCNACAACTTTTTCAATACAATCNAGACTCACAAGAATCCCAGAACATTCGTTTTTAGCTTCTCCAATCAAAAGCCCTACATTATCAAAATCTTCTGCATAGGCTGGTGGTGCCCACTGGTCAAGTATATCGATGATGTTTTTAATCGTTGCCATAGAATGGATTGATGACAAATATAATATTTATCTTCATGGGCATGAATAAGCGGCGTGTTTTACTCTATCCTTTTGCTTTAATTTATTGGGGAATTACTTCAATTCGGAATAAATTTTTTGACTGGGGAGTATTACCTACGTATAAAATTCAATTCCCCAGCGTAGGGGTTGGAAATTTAACTACCGGAGGGACGGGGAAATCAGTTGTTGTAGACTATTTGATTTCCAACTTTAAAAAAGATTTCCGTATTGCAGTATTGAGTAGGGGGTACGGTAGAATGCTGAAAGGAGTACAAATTGCAGATGAGAAAAGTACTGCGACTACTATTGGAGATGAACCGGTTCAATTTTATTCTAAACATCAAGATATTGAAGTTGTAGTTGCCGAGAAACGCATTTTAGGCTTAAAGAAAATTGAAAAATTACCCTCTAAAGTTAACTTACTCATTTTGGATGATATTTTACAACATCGCTATGTAAAACCAACTACACTTGTGCTGACCACTACCTATGATACACCTTACGTCTCAGATGCATTATTGCCAAGCGGTAATTTAAGAGAATCAAAATCTGGCGCGCAACGAGCAGATATAGTACTGGTTACGAAATGTCCCGAAAAGCTAACAGTACAGCAATTAAAATTTTTTGAAGAACGCTTGAATTTACTCCCCCAGCAGAAAATATTTTTTACTAGGATAAAATACAGTTCAACTGTACAGAATGCGTTGACCAAAAAAAGTTTAACCAAACTTAAATCCCCTTTTTTACTGGTCACTGGGATTGCAGATCCGACCCCATTGGAAGCCTATCTCAAATCTTTAGGGCTAGACTTCATTCATTTTTCTTTTCCTGATCATCACACATTTACTTTTCAGGATATAACAAAGTTGAAAAAAGCACAACGGGAAGGAGATATCTTAACTACTGAAAAAGATTATATGCGTTTGTATCCAGCTCTTCAATACGATAATCTTTTTTACATTCCCATTGAAATGGCATTTTTAGACGCAGCTATGGAGCTAGAATTTAAAGATTTTATAAAGGGAAAAATTATTTCAAATTAAGCGATATGCTTGTGTGCTTTATAGGAAGAGCGAACAAGAGGACCACTTTCCACATGTCTAAAACCTAGATCAAGAGCAAAAACTTCCAGTTTTTTAAAAACATCGGGTGTAATAAACTGTTGAACAGGGAGATGCTTTTTACTGGGTTGTAAATACTGACCTAAAGTAACCACATCTACATTAACCTTTCTCAGGTCGTAGAGTGCTTCCATTACTTCTTCTTCTCGTTCTCCAAGGCCTAGCATGATTCCAGATTTTGTTCTTTGAATTCCTTCTTCTTTAAGATAGCGAAGTATTTCCAGACTAGTGTCGTATTTTGCTTGAACTCTAACTTTACGTGTCAAGCGTCTAACTGTTTCTATATTGTGGGAAACAACTTCTGGAGCAACTTGCACTATCCGATCAATATTGCGTGTATTGCCTTGAAAATCAGGAATTAGTGTTTCCATAGTGGTTTGTGGGCTAATTCTTCTTACTGCATTTACGGTTTCAGCCCAGATGATGGAACCCATATCTTTAAGATCATCACGGTCCACAGAAGTAATTACTGCGTGTTTGATATTCATAATTTTAATAGAATTGGCAACCTTTTCAGGTTCGGCCCAATCTACCGCACTAGGTCTTCCTGTCTGTACACCACAAAAACCGCAGGAGCGTGTGCAGATATTTCCTAAGATCATAAAAGTGGCTGTTCCTTCTGCCCAACATTCTCCCATATTGGGACAACTTCCTGAGGTACAAATGGTATTGAGTTTGTATTTATCCACCAATCCTCTGAGCTCTGTGTATTTTTTCCCTGTAGGGAGTTTTACTCGAATCCAGTCTGGTTTTTTTTGGTGTTTGATTTCTTTTTCTTGTACCTCCATCATCCTGCTTTTGTGTAAAGATACAAACTCTTATCTAGAGACTCAAAAGATAAAAGAGGGTAAAACCAGTTAAAAATAAAAGTCCGACTACACTTAAGATTCGTAAGCCTTGTTTTGGTTGGTATTTTTTTGGCATTGCTTTACTGATGACTAAGCGGTAGTTTAAAAAAGCGTATAAAGGAGCAGTAAGGAAGGAGAGTACAGTTGCGATTTGAACTAATTGTCCCATTTCAGAAAGAAGAAACACAAAAATACCTGCCGTACCTAGAGTTAGAATAAGCATCCATGGGAGGTAGTAATTTTTTTTCTTTTTAAACAGCAATTGAACAGTTTTTGACATGGCTCTCGGTGAAGCATCTAAGGTGGTTAAAGTGGTGCTCAGCATGGTGGTAAAAGCTGCAATTCCAATGATTCCGTAGGCAGCCTGTCCAAGGTTAGTGGTGTAGAGTTTTATTAACTGTTGAGCAAAGGCGCCTCCCTGAGTTGAAAACTCAGCTCCTGATCCGAACATGACTAAGGCACCTAAGTCTAAAAAACACAAAGCAAGAATAATAGTTGCGATATAGCCAACATTAAAATCAAACAGACTATCTTTTATGGAGCTGTTCTTTTGGGTTTTATTTTTTTCAATTGTCCAAATGGAATGCCAAATTGAAATATCTAATGGAGCAGGCATCCAACCCAAGAATGCGATGAGGAATAACAGTCCTGACGACTCAGGGAATACCTGAGTAAATGTGAGAGGCGTTTGGTTTTTTACAAAAGCCACACTTACTGCCAATATACTACTGATTGCTAAAGTTATCATAATGACCTTGATTAATTTATCAAGCCATTGATATTTACCTAGTACCAAAATAGTACTACAAGACAGCGTAATGACGATACCCCAAATTACTATATTTGATGTTAGACCAAACAAGGTAGAAGCAAGACCAGCGGTCACTATAGTTACAGCACTTTGAATGGTAAACATAGTTCCCATATTCAGTATAAAATAGGCCCATAAATACCCTTTTCCTAACTTGTGATACCCGTCTAAAAGGGTTTCTCCAGTGGCCTGAGCATAACGAGGACCATATTGAAAAAAAGGATATTTAAATAAGTTAATCAGCAAAAGAGCCCATACCAACCCCCATCCGAAATCTGCACCAGCTCTAGTAGATTGGACGAGGTGAGAAACACCTATAGCTGCTCCGGCAAATAAAAGGCCAGGACCTAGTTTAGAAAGTTTAAACTTACTCAAGATCTAATTTATTTGCCAACATCTTTTTTGCTCTAAAAAGCTTTACCCTCACAGTTGAAGCAGGTTCGTTTAAGAATTCTTCAATTTGCTTTAAGGATAAATCGTCAAAGTAACGAAGTTTCAATATAGTGCGATAGTCTTCTTTCAATGACTTAATTTGTAACAACACAAAGTCAAGGTTTTGGTCAGAAATCAAAAGTTCTTCAGGGGAAAGATCATGGCTTGAAAGTTCTTTTGACTCCAAGTCAAAAACTTGATCTGTATTTTCAGCTTGTTTTTTTGAGCTTCTAAATTTATCGATATGATGATTTTTGGCAATAGTCATTATCCAAGAAACAAAGCTCAGTTTTTGATCGAAGCTGTCGATTCGATCAAAGGCTTTTGAAAAAGTTTCTAAAGCAAGCTCTTCTGCTTTTTTTGTATCGGCCGTTCTCGAAAGTAAGAAAGCGTATACAGAGTCCCAATATTTGTTAAATAGGGTATTAAAAGCAGGTTGGTCGTTTGCTTTTGCATTTTTAATTACTTCTTCTTCCCTATACATTCACTCGGCTAGGTTATTAGTTGTTGAAAGAGGCGGTGCTCTTGCATTCAGTCTCTTCAGGCATTTTACCACAAAGCCCGCAAGGTTGGTTATCCTTATTCAAAAATGGGCTTTGACTTGCACAAGTACCTGCAAATTCACCTCCTTTTTTACCCCATATTTTAATTGAAATTCCTGCAAAGGCTAAAAACAGCAGTCCGAATGTGATTAAAAATAATTCCATAAACTTGATATCAACTGTAAAAATACTAATCTTTATCCTATTTGTCTTCTAAATGTAAAACTTGTAAGAAATTACCTACAATCAAACACCTACCAAAAAATCCAGTAATTACAAGAATTGAACCGAAAATATCATATTTCATACCCATGGTTAGCTGTGCTTAATTTTCAAAATAAATATTGACATATTTGACATCAGCAAATTGTTTTGCCCCAAAACTAAATTTCAGATGACCATGCAAACAAGACCCCAAACCCGAGAATCGCCCTACAAAAAGTAGAAAAAGCATTAAATTATATGCTTATGGCATAACAACATTCATTATATAAATATAGTGTTGTGGTTTGATTGAATTTTTGGTGAAAGGGGTTGCTTTGTGAGTATTATTAAAATACTTCTCTAGCGTTCCAGATAAAACGGATAAAGTAAAATCCAAAGGCAAGGCTGACTATAAATTTTAGAAAAACACCTGAAAGAAAGCCGATAAGTGATCCAAAGGCAGCATTTAAAGCTCCTTTTTTATTGGTTTTGCTGACAACCAGTTCTCCGAAAAAAGCACCCAAGAAAGGCCCTATGAGTATGCCAAAAGGACCTAAAAATAGAATTCCGATTATAAGACCAATACTTGCTCCGTAAGTACTTCCTTTACCCCCACCAAATTTTTTAGCACCTACAATTGGTATGAAAATATCCAATAAAAAAATAAACAATGCTATAGAAAAACTGATGATTAAAAAGTTAGTGGTGATAGCAACCGCTGAACTAAAGCTCAGTATTAACAATCCTATCCACGAGGTTAGTGGACCTGGAATTACAGGTAAAAAACTTCCCGCGATACCGAGTAAAATAAAGAAAGCCGCTGTACAAATTAAAAAAAGATCCATAAGTACCAGTATTGATTTGAATAAGGAGCATTGTTTGGTCCAAAATAAATAAAAATTGTAACTTTATTTAATAATTTATCACATGATTCATTCTTCAAAATACCACCTGCGTTTTTTAATAGTTTTATTTTTATTCCAGTTGACAAGCTGCCATTTATTTGAATCAACAACTGTTACAACTAAAGAAATAAATGACGCATCCGCTTGGTCTTCTCAGGATATTGGTCCAAGTTTTGACTCTTGTGACGAACTTGAGGCAGAGGAAATGATGAAATGCTTTCAGGCTGTGATCACTAATACTATAAGTGACTATCTTAATGAAAATCTACCGGAAGCTAACGAGCAAATTGATGAGGAATTTCTGGTATCCATCAAAGTAGATAAAGAAGGGTATATTTCCCTAGAGAATGCGGATTATTCAAATTTATTACGGAATGCCTTTCCTGAAATAGAAACGATTTTATTAGATGCTGTTTATCAACTCCCCCAAGGGAAGCCAGCTGTCAAGTCTAATGTTGGCACCTATGTAGCAACTGAATTTCAATTGCCTATACGTATTTTAGCTCAGCAATCCAACTAATGCAGGAAGAGCACATCATTTTAGGGGTAGACCCAGGAACCACAATCATGGGGTTTGGATTGATCGCCATTACTCAAAAATCCATGCGGTTGATTCAAATGCATGAGCTCCATCTCAAGAAATACGATAATCACTTTTTAAAATTACACCACATTTTTAAACGCACTATTGAACTGATAGATGAATATCATCCAGATGAAATGGCACTGGAAGCTCCATTTTTTGGGAAAAACGTTCAATCCATGCTAAAATTGGGAAGGGCTCAAGGAGTTGCGATGGCAGCTGGTTTGTCCAGAGAAATTTCCATTACAGAATATTCTCCTAAAAAAATTAAAATGGCTATTACAGGTAATGGAAACGCATCTAAAGAACAGGTAGCTAAAATGCTTCAGCAGCTTTTAAAAATCAAATCACTACCCAAAAATTTAGATGCTACTGACGGACTTGCTGCAGCAGTCTGTCATTATTACAATATGGGCAAAAAAACTAACGAAAAAAATTATTCAGGTTGGGGGGCTTATGTAAATCAAAATCCCAAAAAAGTAAAACCCTAAAGAGGTTATTCGATGTCTAATCTCTATTTTCATTACCCTTTTTGCAAGCAGGCTTGTCACTATTGCAACTTTCATTTTTCCACCTCTTTAAAAAATAAAGACAGCTTATGGGAGACCATGAAAAAAGAGTTAAAACAGAGATCCGATGAGCTAAATTCCCCTATTGAAAGTATCTATTTTGGTGGTGGTTCGCCATCGTTATTAAATTCAGGAGCAATAGAAAATACGATTGGTCTGATACATTCACTAGTTGAGGTAACTTCAAACGTGGAAGTAACCTTAGAAGTCAATCCAGACGATGTGAGTTCTAAATATTTAAAAGCTTTAAAAGCAGCTGGAGTCAACCGACTCAGTCTGGGAGTTCAATCATTTTTAGATCGTGATTTAGTGCTGATGAACAGGGTACACAACAGCAAAGACGCGCTAGAAGCTTTGGAATCAGTGTCCACTCATTTTAACAATTACTCCTTGGACCTTATATATGGGATGCCCTATTCTACATTGACTGAATGGGAGCAAAACCTCAATACAGCGATGGCGTTTGACCCTCCTCATTTATCCTCTTATGCCCTAACTGTAGAACCCAAAACAGCATTGTACCACCAAGTTCAAAAGGGAGAGATCCTTCTGATCCCAGAAGAAGCAGTACAAGAACAATACCAGGTAATGATCCAAAAATTGGAGGATTTGGGCTATGTCAATTACGAGTTTTCAAATTTTGGAAAACCTTCCTTTTTTTCGGTCAACAATCAAAATTACTGGAAAGGCAAGCCCTACCTCGGTATAGGCCCGGCTGCACACAGTTATGACGGCAAGAGCATTCGAAAGTGGAATGTATCCAATAATCAATTGTATCTCAAAGCTATAGAAGAGGGTAAGCTTGCTTTGGAGCAGGAAGAACTTACTGTAAAAGACCAGTACAATGAGTATTTGATGACTGGCTTGAGAACTATCGAAGGAATCTCTCTTGAATTTGTCAAATCAAGATTTGGTTTGCGTTATGCGATGTATCTCGAAGAACAAGCCGAAAGACATTTAGAAGAACAACATTTTTATTGGGATGGTGACCACTTAAAAATAGCTAAAAGCGCCAAATTTTTGACTGATGGATTGGCAGCTGATCTCTTTATGGTTTAGGCTGTTTCTTTTTGAAGTCTGATGTAGTGCTCGTAAAACTTCGGTATAGTTTCAATACCCTTAAAAAAGTTGTAGAGCCCGTAATGTTCGTTTGGAGAATGAATGGCATCAGAGTCTAAACCAAACCCCATCAAGATAGACTTTACACCTAATTCATTTTCAAACATGGGTACTATAGGAATACTTCCCCCTCCACGACTTGGTATGGGTGCGATACCAAAAGTATCCAAATAAGCTTGGTGTGCCGCCTTATAAGCTAGGTTGTCAGTTGGAGTAACATAGGCATACCCTCCATGATGCGTTTCAATTTCGACTGTCACGCCTTCTGGCGCGAGTGATTGAAAATGCTTTGTGAACAATTCACTTATCTCATTCCAGTCTTGATCAGGCACCAAACGCATAGAAATTTTTGCATGTGCTTTACTCGGGATAACTGTTTTAGCCCCTTCACCAATATAGCCTCCCCAAATTCCATTGACATCTAAAGTTGGTCGAATTGTTCTGCGTTCTTCATTGGAATAACCAGCTTCACCTGATACTTCGTTGATCCCTATAGATTCCTTAAATTCAGCTAAATCAAAAGGAGCTTTGGCCATTTCCTCTCTCTCGGTTTTTGAAAGCTCGTCAATCCTATCATAAAAGCCGGGGATGGTCACTCGTTTTTGATCATCACGAAGTTTAGTAATCATTTCACATAGCACATTGATTGGATTGGAAACAGCTCCTCCGTATAAACCGGAATGTAAGTCGCGATTGGGTCCAGTTACTGTAACTTCCATATAACTCAAACCTCTTAGACCTGTAGAGATGGAGGGTTGTTCTTTTGAAATCATTCCTGTATCAGAAATCAAAATCACATCGCATTCTAATTTTGTTTTATTGTTTTTAACAAACTCTTCTAGATGGTCGCTTCCGACTTCCTCTTCTCCTTCAATCATAAATTTGATATTACAGCCGAGTAAGCCTTCTTTTTTCATTATTTCAAAAGCCTTGATGTGCATAAATAGTTGTCCTTTATCATCACAGGCTCCTCTGGCAAAAACGGCACCATCAGGGTGTATAGAAGTGTTTTTAATCACAGGCTCAAAAGGTGGGCTGTCCCATAATTCAAGCGGGTCTGGAGGCTGTACATCATAATGACCGTAAACCAATACTGTTGGGAGCTTAGGATCAAGATATTGTTCGCCATACACTATAGGATGTCCTTTGGTAGGAATAATTTCTGTATTTGCACAGCCCACTTTATAGAGTGCATTTTTTACCCATTCAGCGGCATTAGCGACCTCTTGGTCAAATGCAGAATCTGCACTAACTGACGGTATTTTTAAAAAATCCATCCATTCCTCTAAGTAGCGTTTTTGGTCGTTTGAAAGTGACATCATAATGTTTCGTTGAATAGTCACAAAGCTAACTAATGTATTTTTTTTAGAAGTAGAAAATTAATAGGAAAACTTAATTATATTTGTCCTCCCTAAGCGGGTGTGGTGAAATTGGTAGACACGCTAGATTTAGGATCTAGTGCTTCACGGCGTGGGGGTTCGAGTCCCTTCACCCGCACACTTTAAACCTCAACAATTGTTGGGGTTTATAATTTCCTAGCTTATTTTTTTATAATAACACTATTTGCCAAGTCTTTAGTCATAGAATTCTAATTCATTCTAAATCGTTTTAAATTTGTATTTTAATAGACGAAAACGAAAAAATAAGAAATCAAAAAATAAGTTCCAAAATGAATCGACTGGTCAATTTCGGTATTGTAGGAGTTTGTTTTATAAGTCTTCTGTTTTTTGGTTCTTGTCAACTTACCAACCAAATTGACTTTAATACTCAAATTAAACCTATAATTAACGAAAAGTGTATTAACTGTCACGGTGGTGTAAAAAAGAATGCAGGCTTTAGTTTTTTGTTTGAAAAAGATGCTTTAGGGAATACAAAGGAAGGAACACCTGCTATCATTCCTGGGAACTCTAAAAAAAGTAGGATGATTCAGCGCTTACATGAGACGGATTTGGAATTGCGTATGCCTTACGAAAAACCTCCCTTGAATAAGGAAGAAATAGCGCTTTTTACCAAATGGATAGATCAGGGGGCAAAGTGGGGTACACACTGGGCCTATGTCCCTCCAAAAAAAGATAAACTTCCTGAGGTGGACTCCCGATTTAAAAAAGCCAATTTTCTACAAACACCTATAGATTTTTTTATCGCTGCCAGAATGGAAGATTTAAAGGTAGAGCCCAACGAGGAAGCAAAGACAGATGTGCTTGCTCGCAGACTGGCTTTTGATGTTACTGGACTTCCTCCCAGACAAGCTCTCTTTGATGCTTACATCCAAAAAGAAATTACTTATGAAAATTATTTAGACAGCCTACTGGCTCAGTTTAGTTTTGGAGAAAAGTGGGCAAGTTGGTGGTTAGATTTAGCTCGTTATTCAGACACCAAAGGATATGAAGCGGATCGCGGAAGAACCATTTGGCAATACCGTGATTGGGTGATTAAGGCTCTGAATAAAGATTTAAAGTTCGATGAATTCACCATTCAACAAATTGCAGGAGACCTGCTTGCTAATCCTAGCTACGATCAGTTGTTAGCAACTGCATTCCATAGAAATACGATGAATAATGATGAGGGGGGAACCTCCGATGAAGAATACCGAACAGCTGCTGTAATTGATCGGGTTAATACCACTTTTGACGTGTTTCAAAGCACTACTATGAGTTGTGTTCAGTGTCACGACCACCCCTATGACCCTTTTGTCCAAAAGGAGTATTATCAGCTAATGTCATTTTTTAATAATACAAGAGATGAGGACCTGATGGATGAAGCCCCTAATCTAAGATCTTACAGCTATGAAAACAATGAGCGAATTGAAAACATATTGGCGTGGATTTTAAAATACGGAGATCAAAAAACACATGATTTTTACAACGATTTTTTCCAATTTTTGGAGCCAAAATATCAAGCGCATAATTCAGTGGTCTTGAACTCTGACAATGCTTATGTTTCAGGAGTAACCCTTTCTATGCGAAATAAAGGACAGGCTGTTTATAAAAAGGTCAGTACAGATGGTAATCAAAGCATGTATTTTAAATACAGCCCTACTAAGCATAAGACAATTTTAACTTTTCGTAAAAATAGCCCAAAAGGACCAGTGTTGGGGAGTATACAGTTGAATGAAGAGGGGAATCCTCAATTCCAAAATTCAAAAAATCAATATGCCAAACTTAAGATTAAAGATATCCAAGAACCTTTTGATTTGTATATAGAAGCTCGAAACCCAAAACTGACAACAGACACAAAAAATGGGTACCGTTACAACGATATCGCTGTTTCTCTTCATTGGTTTTCTTTTACTCCTGAACTCCCAGGAAAAGCAAAGCAGGGTTTTTTCAGTATTGAAAGGGATATTCGCACTGTATTGAATAATCCAGAACACCTCACTCCTATCATGGTTGAAAGTAAAGACTTTATGAAAAGGAAAACACATTTATTTGACCGGGGGAGTTGGTTGAGTAAAAAGGAAGAGGTTTTTCCTGCTGTTCCCCAAACTTTGAATCCATGGGATAAAGAATTGGAAAACAATCGACTTGGGCTCGCCAAATGGTTGGTCAGTGAGGAAAACCCCTTAACTGCAAGAACATTGGTTAACAGAGTATGGTATCAGATTTTTGGGAAAGGATTGGTATTGACATTAGAGGATTTGGGTACTCAATCTGAACCACCCACTCATCCTGCACTTTTGGACTGGTTGGCAGCTGATTTTGTCAGCGGACAAGATTGGAGTCTTAAAGGATTGATCAAAATGATTTTGATGTCTGCTACTTACAGACAAAGTTCGACCATAGAGGAAACAAAATACGCTTTAGACCCTGAAAATTTATTTTATGCACGAGGACCTAAATTGCGTTTGAGTGCAGAAGAAATAAGAGATCAAGCACTATTTGTATCAAATTTATTAAGCGATAAAAAATACGGTCCTGGTGTCATGCCCCCGCAACCTGATGGAATTTGGGAGCATGCCTACCTCGGAAATTTATGGAAAGAAAGCAAGGGAGAAGACCGCTACCGCAGGGCGATTTATACCTACCTCAAAAGAACCAGTCCCTATCCTTCTTTAATTTCTTTTGATGCAGGAAGCAGGGAAGTGTGCTTGGTTAGAAGATCGCCGAGTAATACTCCATTACAAGCATTAGTGACTTTAAACGACCCAGTATTTCTCGAAGCGGCGTTGAACCTCGCCAATTTAAACTCAGATTTCCCCAAACGTCAAGCCATAAAAAAAATGTACAAGACAGCAGTATATCAAGAAATTGATGATCAAATTCTAGACTTGCTGGAAAGACTTTTTGATGAAGCCTATGAGGATTTTGATCAGACCCCAGAAAAATTGCAAGACTTCTTTAACCAAGAAAGTGAAGTCGATCAAAAATTAGCAGCTCTGGCTGTGGTAGGGAATGCGATTATGAACTTAGATGAATTTTTGACCCATGGATAATTTAAAGAGACTTTTAGCAGAGAATAAAGAGTTTGAAGCCAGATTGAATAGCAGGCGTCATTTTTTGAAAGATTGTACGCTTGGGCTTGGAGGAATAGCCCTTGGGAGTTTATTGAATTCTTGTTCTTTTGATCAAAAAAAAGCATACGACTATAGTGCAAGTAGGGCACTAAATCCGATGGCTCCACTCGCACCACCCTTATCTCCTAAAGTAAAGAGCGTGATTTATTTACACATGGTTGGTGCTCCCTCCCAGTTGGAACTGTTTGATTACAAACCCGAGTTGGCAAAATTGCACAACAAACCGTGCCCAGCTTCTTTAATAGAGGGGAAGGAGTTTGCTTTTATTGAAGGCGTTCCCAATATGCTAGGCCCCCAAGCTACCTTTAAAAAAGCAGGTGATTCAGGAAATTGGGTGTCGAATCATTTGCCTCATTTTAAAAATGTAGTTGATGAAGTTTCCTTTTTAAAAGCAGTTCACACAGATCAATTTAACCATGGACCAGCTCAGCTATTAATGTTTACTGGTAGTGCACGATTTGGGAGACCCTCCTTGGGCTCTTGGATAACCTATGGGTTGGGGTCAGAGAACAACAACCTTCCTGGTTTTGTAGTTTTAACTTCTGGAGGAACTCCCGATGCAGGAAAAAGCCTTTGGGGCAATGGATTTTTACCATCAATATATCAAGGAGTTCACTGCAGGTCTAAAGGGGACCCAGTTCTTTATCTCAAAGATCCGAAAGGTATTTCCAGAGACCTGAAAAGGAAAGTAATTCAATCCATCAATGAAATAAATTACAAAGAATTTCAAAAGTTTAAAGACCCTGAGGTATTGACTCGAATAAGTCAGTACGAAATGGCATACAGAATGCAAGTCTCCGTGCCAGAGGTTATGAATATTGACGACGAACCTGAATATATTAAAGAAATGTATGGGGTTAAACCGGGTAAAGAGTCTTTTGCAAATAACTGCCTCTTGGCTAGGAAAATGGTTGAAAAAGGAGTCCGATTTGTACAGCTATACGACTGGGGATGGGATTCGCATGGGGCAAGTGAATCTGAAGCACTGAGCAAAGGGTTTTTAAACAAATGCAGAGACATGGACAGACCTGTTGCTGCTTTATTACTCGATTTAAAACAAAGGGGATTATTGGAAGATACCCTAGTGGTATGGGGGGGAGAATTTGGAAGAACTCCTATGTGGGAAAACCGTGCTGGAATCCAAAATTCACTAATTGGAAGAGATCACCAAGGAGAGGCATTTACCATGTGGATGGCCGGTGGTGGGGTTAAAAAAGGATATGTACATGGCGCAACAGATGAAATTGGTTTTAGAGGAGTGAGTGGAAGGGTTTCTGTTCACGATATTCAAGCGACTATATTGCACTTACTTGGTTTTGACCATGAACAATTTACTTTTGACTTTCAGGGGCGTCCTTTCCGACTTACAGATGTAGAAGGTCGCGTAATCCATGAAATCCTATCCTAAATCAAAAAGAAAAGATGAAGTACTTTTTGAAGATGTTGATTTTGATGCTCTTGTTTACTCAGTCAGTATGGACACAAAATGAACTTTTATTTTTTCAAACCAATTGGGGTTTTGAAGGTTCTTGGGAAGCCTTTTTATTAAAAACGAAATCTTCAGGATATGATGGAGTTGAAGTCTGGCTTCCAAAAAATGCGAGGGTACAGCAAGAGGTTTTTAAGGAATTAAAAAAACATCAATTGAAAGTCATTTATTTATGTGGGACAAACAAAAGTCTTTCCTTTAAAGAGAGTTTGCTGGCTTACGAGAATGATTTAAAAAGAGCAATTGTACAAAAGCCATATGCGATTAATTCCCATACAGGAAGTGACTTTTTTTCATTTGAACAAAATATGAAATTTCTTAAGTTGGCGAATGACTTGAGTAATAAATACAATATTCCAATTCATCATGAGACTCATAGGGGGAGGTTTAGTTACGCTCTACCCGAAACAAAACGTTATTTAAATTCGGATTCCGCTTTTCGGTTGACCTTAGATATTAGTCATTGGATGGTAGTCCATGAATCTTTGTTAGCAAAGCAACAACAACTTTTAGATGAGGTGATGGAACGGACTGATCATATTCACGCTCGTGTAGGTTTTGAAGAGGGTCCTCAAGTCAACAACCCTCAAGCTCCAGAGTGGGACAAAGCTTTAAATCGACATTTGTCAATTTGGGAATCTATCATATTGAGTCACTGGAAAACAGGAAAGCCTATGACCATTACAACTGAATTTGGCCCTCCCAACTATCTTCCTACAGCTCCTTTTACTCAAAAGCCTTTAAGCGACCAATGGGAGGCGAATGTCTTTATTATGAAAGCAATTAAAGAACAAATGAATATTAGCAATTAATTGTATGGATAGCTTTTTAACATTTATCGGTCGGTTTCATCCTTTGATTGTTCACTTGCCTATAGGTTTTATATTGCTTGCCTTACTTTTAGAATTCAGCAGAAATAAATTTAAAGAAGCCGAAAAAGTCCTCATATTCATCATGCTATGGGTAATTATAAGCGGATTATTTTCCATTGCGACAGGCTATTTTCAGTACCTTCAAGAGGGCTATTTATGGGAAACGATTCAAGCTCATTTTTACCTAGGTTTGATAACACTACTGCTGTCGATTGGGTTTTATATTTTCCTAAAGGGGGGCACAATTTTAAATCAGCTTCCTCGGCTTTTCTTTTCACTTGGACTCTTGCTGAGTATCGTTATTACAGGTCATTTGGGAGGCAATATTACTCATGGGGAGGATCATTTAACAGAGCCTTTGAAAGAACTCTCATCAACTGTTTTAGGGATTGAAAAGGAGGAAAATGAATTTTCTTTAAATGAAAAAAACTATCGAGAACAGCCCATTTACAGTGGAATAATAGCTCCAATACTTTCGAGAAAATGCGTGAGTTGTCACAATACAAAAAGAACCAAAGGAGGCTTGCAAATGCATAGCTATGCGGCCTTTCAAAAAGGAGGGAAAAATGGACCCATTGTCAATTATGACAATCCAGAATTGAGTGAGCTATTTGTGAGGATACACCTTCCCCTTGAGCAAAAAAAACACATGCCCCCTAAGTCTAAAAAACAACTTACTAAAGCCGAGATTAAGCTCATGAGCTATTGGATAGAAGTTGGGGCTCCAGAGGAACAAACACTTGGGCAAATTGGTATAGAACGCAACCTAATTGAGCCTTTTCTTTTTAAAGAAGAGGAGCGTTTTTACCCAGAGCTTGAACTTGATGCTCCAGACCCAGAGACAATCAAAATCTTAGAGTCAAAAGGCATTATTGTTTCCCCAGTAAAACGAGAATCAAATTTTTTAACACTAAGCTCACTCAATGCACCAAAATTCAGTGTTCAACAACTGCAAAATTTAGAGGGTATTAAGGAGCAATTGGTCAGTATTGACTTGAGTTATAGTTCTGTTAATGACTCTGTATTTATTGCACTAACAAAGTTTCCCAACTTGGTTCAGATCAAATTAAATCATACCGGGATAACAGGAGACGGGATTGGTTCATTGAGTAAATTAAAAAATTTAAAAAAGCTCTACATGGTTGAAACTGCACTTAAAGGTTCTGAACTTTCATCCATTCAAAAATTTCCTTCAATAGAGCAGGTTTTTGTTTTTCAATCAAATAGAAATTTGATTGAAAAAGTAGAATTAACACCTAGACTTCAATCAATAATTGAATTTGGAGATTATCTGCTCCCCAAATTGCCAAATGAGGAAAACAACGATTAAACGATTTTTATGACGCTTGTAAAAATGACTCTAGTTCAAAAGCGTTAACTTTCACACTAATGAAATTACAACCAAGATTAATTCGCCAAATGGGTTTAATGGCCGTTATTGCAACGGGAGTTTCTTCAATGGTAGGAGCATCTATTAATGTGGTACCTTTTATGATTCATAGAAGCGTACCTATGATTGGTCCTTATGTTATTTGGGCTTTTATTTTTGCTGCTGTACCAGCACTATTTGCAGGGCTTGCCTATGCTATTCTTGGCTCTGCCATGCCCAGAGCTGGTGGAAGTTATCTCTATGCGAGTAGAGGTTTAAATCCTTATCTCGGTTTTATAGCAAGTTTTTCGCAGTGGTTTGGTCTTTCTCTTGTTATTGGTGTTATCTCCTATATTTCAATTCCATTTTTAAGAGATATCGCCTTGAGTTATGATTTTCAAAAACTTGCCTTAGCCTTAGATTCTTCTTGGGTAAGAGTAAGCCTCTCATTAATTTTTATTTGGAGTTTTGTTTATGTTAATATCAGGGGCATAAAGTCTTATACCAATTTACTTATCCCAATGGTGATTATAATTTTTAGTTTGGGAGCCATAGTGATTCTCTCAGGATTGTTTTTAGACACGACTGATTTTTTAAACACTTTGGATCCCAGTAAAAGACCCTTGTATCAAAATGCTAATTCAGGGTCTGAATTGAATTGGTATGCCTTTTTTTCTGCTGCTGCAGTTTTATTTTCAAGCTTTATTGGCTTTGATGCTATTGCGCAAACCGGGAGTGAGGCCGTGAATCCAAAAAAGAATCTCCCTTTGGCTTTATTAATCGCAATTTTAGGTGTTGGACTTTTTTATTTTCTATTTACCACTTCAGTATATCATATTATCCCTTGGAATTATATAGCTGAACAAGCTCAAATAAGGGATATTTCAGCTCCAGGATTACTGAGCGCTGTTTTGCCTAAGGGGTTAGATACTTTGATAATTATAGGAGCTACTATTGCGCTTATCAATGATCTTCCAGCGATGCTTTTGTCGGTTTCAAGGCTTATGTTCGCTTGGTCTAAAGATGGTATTATTTCTTCTAAAGTCACCACAATTCACCCCGTTTATAAAACTCCTGTATATGCCTTAGTTTTAGCTGGCGTAATGGCAACAATTGGTGTTTTAGGATCAAATTTTGCAGGCGATTTTTTTCTTGGGATTGATATTATGGTCACTTCAATGCTTGTTAACTTTTTATTGATGTGTATTACAGTGTTAACCCTAAAAAAAAAAAATTTCAATTTATATCAAGAAATTAGTGTCTTCAAGAAGCGTATTTTTCAGCTCATTATCGGCTGGGTAGGTATTATTTTTTTAAGTGGTTTTTTATTGATACATACCTATAAAGATTTAAACAAAGAAGTTGAAGCATGGTATTTTCATTCCACCTATATTTGGCTTCTCGTCATGTTACTTGCAAGTATTGTTTTCTTCTTTCGATGGAATCAGCTCAAAAAGTCCAAAGCATTAACTCAGTTTAAGAACTTACCTTTAGAATAAATGAATAAAACGGCAAAAATTTCCTCAACACTAGAAGTTCCCCGGCTTATTATTGGCCTTTGGCAGATCGCTGATATGGAGCGTAAAAATCAATATCTCGATTTAAATAAGGCAGCCGATGCCATGATTCCTTACATCCAAGCTGGTTTTACAGCATTTGACATGGCAGATCATTATGGCTCAAGTGAAATTATCGCAGGAATCTGTAAAAATAACTCCGATGAAAATGAGCGTATTAAGTTGTTTACAAAATGGGTACCAAAGCCTGGTGCAATTCAGAAAAAAGAGGTGTATGAGGCCATTTCAATGGCATTGGAAAGAATGCAGCAGAGCAGTATTGATTTATTACAATTTCACGCATGGCAATATTCAGACCCAAGCTGGCTCGATGCTTTATTTTATTTAAAGGAATTAAAAGAGGAAGGCTTGATTAAAAATATTGGAGTTACAAACTTTGATGCCTACCACTTACGTGTTGCACTAAGCAGTGGGATTCCATTGGTGAGCAATCAGATTTCTCATTCAATTTTAGATCGTAGGGCCTTAGGTGAGATGAAAAAAATTTGTGCAGATTTCAATATTCATCTTTTGGCCTATGGTACTTTGCTAGGGGGGTTTTTATCAGAAAAATGGCTAAATAAGAAGTTGCCTAAAAAGGTAGAATTATCTACTTGGTCTCAGATGAAATATATACGTTTTATTGAGCAATCAGGAGGCTGGACGGTTTTTCAAAGGCTTTTATCCTGCTTGGATCAAATCGCTCAAAAGCACCATACAACCATACCCATTCTAGCCAGTAGGTTTGTTTTAGAAAACCAGAATGTAGCTGCAGTAATAATAGGTGCACGCCTTGGAGAAAGTGCTCATATTGAGGACCACAAGGCGCTCCTTGATTTCACTTTTGAGGATGATGACCTCGAAGAAATAGAAAAAGTACTGGCAGAATTAGATCCGGTACCTGGGCATTGTGGCGATGAATATCGTAAACCACCCTTTCTCACTGCCTCGGGTGATTTGAGTCACCATTTAGAAACTTTTCCTCCTGTTTTTGAAAAACAAATTAAATCTGAAACCAGGACGCATGTATACAGCGGTACCGTCTGGGAATCATTTGCGGGCTACGCGAGAGCGGTAAGAAAAGGAAAGACGATCATGGTTTCTGGGACTACAGCTACCCATGGTAATAAATTAATAGGAGCAAATGATGCTGCTGCACAAACCCATTTTATTATTGATAAAATTGAAGCCGCTATTCAAGCCTTGGGAGGCAGTTTAGAAGATGTAATTAGAACACGAATTTTTGTTCACAGTTTAGATGATTGGGAAGTTGTTGCCCAAGCACATGGTGTTCGTTTTAAAAACATAGATCCTGCAAATACATTGGTGCAGGCTAAACTAGTAGGGGAGGGCTATAAAGTGGAAATTGAAGCTGAAGCGCATTTAAATGAATAGATTAGTCTTCTAAAGCACTAATTTCTTTAGCCCATTTACGTTTAAATTTTGCTACTTTTTCTTCAAATAAATCAATTTGTTTTTCCCCTGCTTCTAATAGTCTCCAATCATCTTCAAAAGGAATATTTAAGCGGGCTTTTGAAAATTTAAGTGTATTTTTTATCAAACTGTAGGGTGTTATTTTTGAACTTTGCCACGCGCCTACTTGTCTATCCTGGGGCTGGTCTCTACCCTCTAATTGAAGTTTTTTTAAAGCATTAAGTAACGCAGTATGAGATGTGCTGCCTTGATTTATTTTTTTTAACTTTTCTTCAATCCCATGAAGGTAATTCAATATTTTTGCTAGCCGAGCCACTTGTTTATCAGTACTTTTTTGATAAGTATAGAGTGATTGGTCTATATTTTCATCCAAATCAAATCGAGGATCAGCAACTACCTCTATAGTGGTGCTTTTTGTTTCTCCTTTAAAAGTTAAGACTGCGGTATAATTTCCAGGTAAGACAGGAATACCCCGACTTTCCTCTGAAATCCAAGATCCTGGAAGCTGGGCACTTTTCTCATCTAATTTCCAGATAAAATAATTAAGTCCATGCTTTAACTCTGTTTGAATACCCGTATTGATAACTTCATTTTTTTCATTTTTGATTTCAATACGAACAGTAGCTGACCTATGGGGTTGTTTATTGAGGAAAAAAGGTATTTTTACTTTTTGAAAAACACGATTTTCCCCTTCAAATGTGGTATTAAATCCAGTCCATATATTTCCTGGTGGGGCAATAAAAAGTCCTTTTACCTGAACGACCTTATTTATTGTTGGTGCAATTAGTTCGTCTTTTTTATTTGCCGAAATAAGTGCACGCAGGCTTAATAAGTCATCTAGAATCCAAATGGCCCTCCCAAAAGTACCTACTACCAGTGCTGACTCTTTTTCTTGAATTGCCAAATCTCGTGTAGAAACAGAAGGGAGTCCATTTCTAAATTGCGTCCAATTTTGGCCTGTATCAATGCTAATCCATAATCCATTTTCAGTACCTAAAAAAAGCAGCTTTGGTTCTACAGGATCTTGAATAAAAGAAAGGGTATAGCCTTTTACCTGTGTTGAATCCACCATTGAGCTCCAAGTTTTCCCATAATCAGTCGTTCTAAATAAATAGGGTTTATAATCCCCTTTGCGGTAATTATTAGCAATCACCCATGCTGTTCCTTCCTGATAGCTAGATGCTTTTATTCGAGCAATCCATGCTTCTTTTGGAAGTCCTTTAACCTGAGAAGTAAGATTGATCCAATTTGCTCCTCCATTTGTGGTCAATTGAATTTGTCCATCATCTGTACCTACCCAAAGGATCTTTTGATTCAATGGGCTTGGTGCAATTGAGAGAATACTGGTATAGTTTTCTGCACCAGAAATATCAAGTGTCAAGCCGCCATAGTCCCTTCTTTGATAGGTTGGATTATTTGTTGTTAAGTCAGGGGAAATGATTTCCCAATGCCTTCCTTTATCTTTAGATTTATGAACAAATTGAGAGCCGTAATATACGCCATTATGGTAAAAAGGATCTTTAGCAAACCCAGCATTCCAATTAAATCGTAATGGGGTTTTTCCGTCAGGAGATTGTGGAGCAATACTCTGGTAATACCCACTTACTTTATCATAGCGGTATAAATCACCATTTTGAGAGGTACCATAGCCAAAACGAGAATTTTCTTTATCAGGCGCAATATAAAAGCCGTCCCCTCCAACGAGATATTGCCAGTATAGTGTTCTTATGCCGCCCCTTTTCCAGGTATAGGCAGGTCCTGACCAGTTACCATTATCTTGCATACCACCATAGACATTAAATGGGGTATCCTCATCTGTATTAATTTGATAAAATTGAGCTAAGGGAAGAGTTTCAGGGAAATACCAACTTTTACCATGATCTCTCGTAATACCAAGCCCCCCATCACCCCCGATTATAAAGTGCTCTGGGTCATTCGGGTTAATCCATATTGCATGAAAATCGGCATGAATTCCCTTTGTTTCATCTGCTGGAATCATGGGTTTAGAATCAAAAGTTTTCCCTCCGTCATAGCTAACAAAAAGTGGCTGATAAATATTGTATAATCGATCAGGATCTTTTGTATCTACAGCTAAATCTTGAAAATAAAAAGGACGATTATTTGTAAATTTTGGATTGTCATTGACTACATCCCAATTCTCCCCCCCATCATCACTGCGGTATAGGAGATTTTTTTTCGCTTCAACTTTGGCATAAATTCTATTGGGATCACTAGGGGCGATGGCGATCCCAATTCTGCCAAGTGGATCTTTTGAAAAACCATTTTCAGCTCCTATTTTCCTCCAGCTTTCACCTCCGTCCTCAGACATAAATAAGCCTGAGCCGCTTCCGCCAGAGACAAAAGAATAGGGTGTTCTTTTGTGATCGTAAAGCGCAGCAAATAATTTATTAGAGTCAGAAGGATCCATTACTAAATCTGCTACTCCTGATGTAGGAGTGGTAAATAAAATTTTTTTCCAAGTGAGGCCTCCATCTGTTGTTTTGTATAAGCCACGGTCTGGGCCAGCAGTAAAGGGGTCTCCCATAGCCCCAACATAAATTTTATTACCGTCTTTGGGATCGATAAGAATGCGGTGTATGGTCTTAGTTTTTTCAAGCCCCATAAATTCCCAGTTTTTACCCCCGTCTATTGATTTAAAGAGTCCCATACCCAAATTCATAGAGTTTCTTGGGTTGCCCTCACCTGTGCCAACCCAAATCACATTTTGATTGGTCTGTTGTATTGCTATTGCACCAATATTTTGGGTTGGTTGCTCATCAAAAACAGGAGACCAAGCACTCCCACCGTTTTCAGATTTCCAAACACCTCCTGAGGCGGCTCCTATAAAAATGATTTTTGGGTTAGTAACTAAGGCATCAATAGCGGTAATACGACCACTCATATTCGCTGGTCCGATCGCTCTTATCTGTAAGTTTTCTAGCTTGCTAAAATCTAATTCTTGTGCTTGAGAAAATAGACCA
>NHDB01000023.1 GCA_002167945.1 Flavobacteriaceae bacterium TMED48
GTGGTTTGTTAAGGGTTTGTGTGGATACGTGATGGGACTATGAATCAAAGAAAATGCNNTCANTANAAAATACTTGAAAACAAAATTTTTANAAAAACCATNATNAATGAAGAGAACATCAACAGACTTNGAAAGCAAGGTTNGGAATTAGTTTCCTTATATAACGAGTCCGGTGTCACAAAAGCCTATTTTAAAAAAGAACTTTAATTTATACAATAAGGGAGAGTAACTCCTATTATTACGGTTTATCTAAGCTTTTATCCTTAATTTTACCTGATGAGTTTACTAGAAATTATTGGATGGATAGCTACCACATTTGTGATCTCCTCCTTCTTAATAAATGATATGCTTCGTCTCAGAGCAGTCAACCTAATCGGAGCATTTTGCTGGTTAATTTATGGTGTTTTAGCAACTGCTCCTTCTATAATCTTTCTAAATGTGGTTATCGTTTGTATACAATCATTTAAGCTTTGGNGTTTAATAAAAAATAAAAAAGGTTAAACGAAGTTCTTTTTTTACNTGAATTTTTAAAAAAAATGTATTTGCATTTTGCAACTTACTATATTAATTGTAGATTTANTTGTTTTATTGATAGTAAAACTNTCATAAACCAATTTGTTTTTTTTTAAACCGCCTTCGGGCGGTTTTTTATTTTAACCCNATTGTGGNCNATTTAAGANTAAAATAAAATGATTAAATTATGACTGTTTTAAAANAGATTANAATTGAATAAGAGAGNTTTTATTAAACGAATGGGTTGGGTTGGNTTNAGNCCNCTGGNAGGTCTGCCCACAATTGACTACCCNAGTAAACATAAACTCCCTAACCTACCCGTTGAAGAGGATCAAATTTGGCAAATGATTCGATCACAATACGAACTGCATCCTGATTTTATCAATCTAGAGAGTGGGTATTACAATATCATACCCAAACCCACTATGGAAAAGTACCTCACTCATATTAAAANANTAAATCTTGAGGGNTCTTACTATATGAGAAATCATCGCTTTGAAGACAAAGCAACGATAACAGCAAAGCTTGGAGATTATTTTGGATGTGAAGGATCCAGCTTGGTAATCACCCGAAATACTACCGAGTCACTTGATTTAATTATCAGTGGCTTTCCATGGCAAGCAGGAGATCATGCCATACACGCTATTCAAGATTATGGAGCCATGCAAGATATGTTTTCCCAAATTGCTGAGCGTCACTCTGTAGAAGTAACCAAAGTATCCGTTCCCAACCATCCCGAAAATGACGAGNAAATCGTNGAGCTTTACGAATCAAAAATTACCCCCAAAACAAAATTNATCATGNTATGTCACATGATCAATATTACTGGACACATNTTACCCATNAAGAAAATTTGCNATATGGCNCATCGCCANGGTGTTGAAGTGCTTGTAGANGGCGCNCATTGTATTGGGCATTTCGATTTTAAAATTGAAGAACTCAATTGTGATTATTATGGATCCAGTCTTCACAAATGGCTTGCCACTCCCCTTGGTGCTGGTTTACTCTATGTAAAAAAAGAGCATATTCCAAAAATTTGGCCATTGTTGGCTGATCACGAAAAAGATAAGAACAGCATNAGACGGCATAGTCACACAGGTACNCATCCCGTAGCAACAGATCTGGCTATAGTAGATGCAATGGAATATCTTGNCTGGATAGGGCTAGAACGGAAAGAAAAAAGNATGCGATTCCTTANAACCTATTGGCAAAAAGCATTAAAAAATGTTCCCAATATTCTCATCAATACCCCATATGAGAGTCANCGCAGTTGCGGTATAGGAAATATTGGTCTGACCAATATNCCTCCCGCCGAACTCGCCGAACGACTGTATAAAGAGTATAAAATATTTACTGTTGCTATTGACTATGCAAATGTTAAGGGTTGTAGAATTACTCCCAATGTATTTACTACAACTGATGAATTAGATCAATTTATTAATGCAATGAAAAAATTAGCTGCCGCATAAACCCCATAAAAATGAAAATAAAAAAGTACGTTTATTTATCAATATTTTTAGTCGTAACAGCCTGCTCTAAAAGTTCAAATACCGAACCTGAAAACGACTGTATTGATGAATCATTAATCAATCTTGAGGCCGCTTGCTATCTTATATACGCTCCAGTTTGTGGTTGTGACGGTGAGACCTACTCNAACGATTGTGTAGCTACTAATAANGGNGTCCTTNGCTTTGAAGAAGGGGCTTGTAACTAAATTAAANTTGAAAACAATGGAATGGTACGTTAAAAATAGATGGTGGATTTGGACAATNACTGGGNTATACCTTGCCTACAGGATNATTACNGGATTNATGTACAGTTAAGATGACTGTATTAANTCAANAGGAGATTGAAAGGGANCTGNCCNAATTAANTNAAGGTTGGTNTNACNNTGCAAATACTTTAGTTGGTNAATTTTNCTTTANAAAGTATCTCGGGGCATTGGATTTTGTNAATGCGGTAGGNTTACTNNCAGAACANCAACAGCATCATCCAAGCATNAAATTAGANTANGGACAAGTTNAAATACATATCACAACTCANGATGCAGACAACAGCCTAACTNATAANGATTTTAAATTAGCNGCTGCNATTGATCAAATACTACTAGAGTGAGGTCANCATTAAATTTCTCCAGCGNACTTTAATTCCTCCACCGTCGTGGATTTGAAGCGCAACAGAACCCTTACCNTTTCCAATTTTCTCATCTTCAAGTTCGATCATTGGAGTGCCGTTAAGCCAGGTTGTAATTTTATCACCTACAACTCGAATTTTCATTTGATTCCAATCCCCCATTTTTAGGGCACTATCCTTTGATTTATCCGGCTTAATCAACCATCCTCTGCCATAGGATTCGTACACACCACCTGTATCGCTTCCTGGNGGCGCTACTTCNACCTGCCAGCCGCTAACTTTTGTGCCCTCTACAGTAGATCGAATAAATACACCACTGTTTCCATTNGCCTCTTGTTTAAACTCTAAAGTCAATTCAAAGTCGTCGTAATACTTATCTGTTGAAAGGTAGCCATAAGCTTTGTCAGGACCACTTTCGCAAACTAACAAACCGTCCTCGACATACCATAATTCAGTTCCATGGATGGTCCAACCATCGAGATTTTTACCATTAAAAAGAGATTCCTGAGCCTCAATTGAAAAATAATTGAANACTAAAAAAAGAANNATGTACTGAGTTTTCATAANTATTTATTTGTTGGTCCAAGATAAATATTTTAGTCAATCCTGATTTAATTTCAGACCAAAAAGTAGAAAAGAATTGATATATTCGAAAAAAATCTATGANAAGATCTGAGCTCCTTTTACTTGGAATGATTTGCTCTTGCTTTGCATTTTCACAAATTGACCCTTCAAAAATTGATATTGNAAGAGATGCGTATGGAGTACCCCATATCTATGCAACCACTGATGCAGAANTTGCCTATGGCTTGGCTTACGCCCATGCNGAAGACGATTTCAANACTATTCAATTAGGCTATTTGGCGGGAAATAATATGCTTTCTAATCATATCGGGAATAATGGTTTAGGAGCAGACTTTATAGCACAATTTATTGGTTCTGAAGCGCTGTACAANTCACGTTATGACNAGGACATTCACCCTGATTACAAAAAAATTGTCCAAGCTTATGCNGACGGACTTAATCGTTATGCATCCNCTCATCCTGAGNAGGTTTTATATGCTNAACTATTTCCCATAACACCAAAAAAAATGATGCGATATGCTCAATTGCAATTGTTTATTTCCTCCAAAGGGGATCAATGGGTTCGGCAGATCACACAAAATGAACTGACTTTTGATTTTAAAACAGANGATATTCCTAAAGGTTCCAACACATTNGCNTTTAATAGTGAAAAAACTACTGATGGATCTACTTTTCTAGCCATTAACACCCATCAACCTTTAGANGGCCCAGTCTCNTGGTATGAGGCGCATTTATGTAGCGAGGAAGGAACCAATATTNTGGGAGCACTGTTTGCAGGAACCCCCAATATATTAATAGGAGTTAACGAAAATTTGGGTTGGGCGCATACGGTAAACCAGCCTGATAAAACAGATGTGTTTGCATTGGAAATGCATCCCAAAGACAAGCTTAANTACAGAGTAGATGGTAAATATTTTGAATTAATACCACAGAAAGCAGAATTGACTGTAAAAATTNTAGGTATACCTCTAAAAATAAAAAAGAAATATTATCAAAGCATCTACGGTCCTACCTTGAAAAANAAAACAGGAATGTATGCTGTTCGTACCCCTGCCCTATTTGAAATAAGAGCCTTGGANCAGTGGTGGCGAATGAATAAGGCATCAAANTTTACTGAGTTTTACACTGCNCTTAAAATGAAAGCCCTNCCTGGATATAATATTGGCTATGCCGATAAGAATGATACTATTTTTTATATTTCAAACGGTCTACTACCCAAAAGAACACCAGGCTATGATTGGGGAGGAGTCGTTCCTGGAAACACCCAAAAGACCCTGTGGACGGAAACTTACGATATAGAAGAATTACCTCAAGTAATCCAGCCTCAATCAGGCTATATATACAATGCCAATCACACTCCTTTTCGTTCGAGCGATTCCTTAGACAATCCAGATCAAAAACAATTTTCTAAAAATATGGGTTTTGAGACCTATGACAACAATCGATCAACCAGACTTAAGGAATTGATAGATAAATATGATAGGGTAAGTTATGCCGCTTTTAAAAGGATCAAATACGACAGACAATACCCCAAACCCTTTGTTTTTAGCTGGATGGACATCAATCATCTAGACGGCTTAAATCCTTCAGCCTACCCAGAATTAGATGAGTTGATCGGTATTCTTCAAAATTGGGATAGAAAAGCCGATGCGAATTCAGTAGGTGCAGGAGTTTTTGCGGTGTTTTACAATCAATTGAGAAAGTATTACCGCTTACTGCCTCCTCCAAAAATTGTTCCCCCTTTTGTTCTTATTGATGCACTTCGCGATACTAAAGTCTTCTTATTAAAAAACTTTAAAACAATACAAATACAACTTGGAGATTATCAAAAGCTAGTACGTGGTTCGAAAGAACTTCCAATTTTTGGTCTACCAGATGTCATAACTGCAATGGCCAATAGACCATATAAAGATGGTAAGGTTAAGGTTGTCAGTGGTGAATCGTATATTGAATTAGTTCGTTTTACTGAAAAAGGACCTGAAATTGAATCTGTTATTTCTTACGGTAGTTCAGATCATGCTGAATCACCGCATTATAATGATCAGATGGAAATGTACTCAAAATTTAAAACCAAAAAAATGAGTCTGGACAAGGATGAAGTTTACGCTAATGCCGAACGCATTTATCATCCTGAGTGATTGGTGCTCATTAAAACTGTATGGAGGCTACAGCATCCGAATAAATAGTCTCGTATTTACCGATAATTTTTTCAAGAGAAAATTTACTGGCTTGTTCTTTGGCTTGCTTTTTAAACTGTGAGTGCAGCGCATCATTGGACAGTAACTCTTTGGCTCGAACAACCATGGTATCTACATCTCCTATATCTGCTAAATAGCCTGAAACTCCATCGATATTTACTTCAGATATACCACCGGCATTAGAGGAAATTACCGGAACACCATGCGCCATAGCTTCTAATGCTGATAATCCAAAACTTTCTTTTTCTGAGGGAAGTAAAAACAAATCCGAATAACATAATACCTTATCGATCTCATTGCTTTTTCCAAGAAACAGTATTTTATCTTCCAAACCAGTTTTTTCAACGTATTCTATAGCTTTCACCTTTTCAGGACCTTCACCTACCATCATGAGTTTACAGTCAATTTCAGAACTTAAACCTTCGAAAATCTTGATCACATCCATAATTCGCTTTAAGGGTCTAAAGTTACTGATATGAGTAAGTATTTTTTCCTCTTTTTGAGCCAGCAAACTCCTTTCGCATGGCTTTCCTACGCGATTGATCTTCTCTGTGTCAATGAAATTAGGAATAACCTCGATTTTAGTCTTAATATCAAAAAGACGAAGCGTATCCTGTCTTAAGCTTTCAGAAACGGCTGTCACTCGATCTGAGTGATTGATACTAAAGGTCACCGCAGGCCGATAAAAAGGATGACTGCCAACTAAGGTGATGTCTGTTCCGTGTAAAGTAGTAACAATCGGGATTTGTATTCCGATATCTAAAAGCATTTTTTTAGCCATATAGGCTGCATAAGCGTGAGGAATGGCATAATGAACGTGAAGCACATCAATTTGAGCATTTTGAATCACATCTACTAAACGACTGGACAAGGCGAGTTCATAAGGTTGATATTTAAAAAGCGGATAGTCTGGAACATTTACCTCGTGAAAATGTATGTTAGGGTGCTGAAGAGCCTCTAACCTTACGGGTTGGTGATAGGTTATAAAATGAATTTCGTGTCCCTTTGTAGACAGGGCAATTCCCAGCTCTGTGGCCACAACACCACTACCTCCAAAGGTTGGGTAACAAACTATTGCAATATTCAATTTTGTTCTTTTTTAGTCAATTAATGCGTTGTAAAAGTGTTGCTGTATTCGGGTTCTAATATTACTTTTACTATAGGTAAAATCATCATTAGGATAGGTTCTGTTTGCCAAGATAACAATTAGTAGTTCTTTTTCTGGATCTGCCCAAGCATAAGTACCGGTATATCCCGAGTGTCCAAAACTTTTCATAGAAACACATCCGCAAGTGGAAATGTGATTTCCCTCGCGTTGTGGCTTGTCAAATCCAATTCCCCTCCTGTTTCCTTCTAAACAATAGGAACAGACATTAAAAGTCGATATCGTCTCTGAATCAAGTAACTGTATTCCGTTATAAATTCCTCCCTGAAGATACATTTGCATGATTGAAGCTACTGACTCCGCATCCCCAAAAAGCCCTGCGTGACCACCTACCCCATTCTGCATCGCAGCACCCATATCATGTACATGTCCATCCAACTCTTGATGACGAAAATAAGTGTCAATTTCTGAGGGTACAATTTGATCAGCGTCAAACTGTTCTAGTGGTTTGAATCTAATATTTTTCAAACCTAATGGATTAAAAATATTGTCTTCAATTAATTTATCATATGCTAAGCCAGAAGCGGTTTCGTAATATTTTTTAAGAATATAATAGGGAAAATCCGAGTATTTATAACCCAAGGTATCCAATAATTCACTCTCCTTGATTTGGGAATACAATTCCTCTCCAAAATCTGATTTTAAATAAAGGTCATTAGCCACCGTCAAAGAGAACTTTGACGAAGATTTGGATTTATATATGGATTTTTTTGGATAGCCTTTTTTGTTGAGGGTTTCTTTATAAAATGGAATCCAGGGGGTCAAACGCGCATAGTGAGATAACATTTCCCTCAGCGAAATAGAAGCCTTATTTGAATTGCTCCACTCAGGAAGAAGTTCTGCAATAGTGGTCTCCAAGGTCAGTTTACCTCTTTGTACGGACTGAATAACCAGCGGTAGTGTTCCCAATATTTTTGTTAGCGAGGCCAGATCGTAAATATCGGTTGATTTTACTTGTTGTTCATTTTTATAAGTATGATGACCGAAACTTTTGTTATAAAAAATTTTTCCCTTCCGCGCAGCTAAAATATGCATTCCAGGAGTCATCATGGAATCGATAGTCTGATAGGCTAACCGATCAACTGCAGATAATAAAGTAGTGTCAAAGCCTACTTCTGCTGGACTTGAAAACCCTAATCTAAAACTTCCGTCGAGATTCATACCTACTCCTTCTTGAAGCGATTCAGAAACATTTACGGGGAGTCTGCCTCTTACAGGATGCGCTCCAAACAAAGCATCAACACTTAATTTTTGTGATATGGCACTATTTTGATAACTCAGAAGAAGTGCATCTATACCTTTGATTCCATCAAGCGTGCTTAAAGCATAAGGTTTGACAAAGACGTCCAATATTAATGTTTTCTTAGCCGCAAGCTTTTTAATGACATTCAGCTCGTCCGTATTAAAATTAGAAGCTTTCCAAGGCGTATCATTGGAGCGATGAAAACTAACGATTAGAGTATCCAATCCTACAGTTTTTTCTGTGGCATTTGCTGACGTGACATCATTTAGTGTATGTATTGATCCATACTTTTTTAAGTGGTTTTTAAAAGCTGCTGATGAGGCATCACCCAATGGTATATGCCCTAATTTCATTGTGCTTTTCAATGGAAGAATGCTGTTTTTATTTTTCAAAAGAGTCAATGCTTTTCCCATTGCTTCTGTGTACAACAAAGTATCCAAAGGAGTATTTAGCTCATTGATTAGGTTTTCAGTCTTTATCGACTTATAATTTGCCAATCCTACTTTGTATTTTGCCTTGAGTACTTTCTTTACAGAGTGGCTGAGTCTATTTTCAGTTATTTCCCCTCGATTATAGGCTTTCGCTATGGCCTTAATTCCTCCGGAAATATCGTTTGAGATTAGCAACATATCATGCCCTGCTTTAAATGCTGTCAAATCAATATTTTTGACTTTATTATATTTTGATACCCCCTTCATATTCAGGGCGTCGGTTACAACCAATCCCTCAAACCCTATCTCTTCGATCAATAGTTTTTGAATAACATCCCTGGATAAAGAGCTTGGTAATCCTTTTTGGGTTAATGCCGGTACGTCAAGATGTGCTACCATCACAGATGATAAACCTGCACGAATCAATTCTCTGTAGGGTGCTAATTCTACCTTTTTAATTCGATCGGAAGAGAAAGTAACCGAGGGTAGTGTTTTATGGGAGTCTTGTGCTGTATCGCCGTGACCTGGAAAGTGCTTACCTGAGGTTAATATCCCAGCATCGTGATGCCCTTTCATTACCGCCATAGCTTGCCGTATTACTCGATCTTTAGAAGCGCCAAAAGACCGATTCCCAATGATAGGATTTTTGGGATTTGTATTGATGTCAAGAACTGGACTAAAGCTGTAATGAATCCCAAGACGTTTTTCTTGCTCACCCATACGCTGACCGATTTTGCGCAATAAAACTGTATCCTGGACTGCTCCTAGCGTCATCGGCCAAGGAAAGGGCTGAACAGAGTCCAAACGCATTGCTACTCCCCATTCGGCATCCATAGCCACCAATAAGGGAGTTTGAGCAGCTGCTTGAAATTGATTTAACCACTGACTCTGTCCCACGGGTCCACCCAATGAAAAAATAAGACCTCCAACTTTTTGATTTTTAACTAATTCTAATGTGCGCTGATAATGTGCGCTATCTCTTTCAGTAAATACCATAGGCATAAACAACTGACCGACTTTTTCCTCCAGTGAAAGGCTGTTGTACAGACTGTCGACCCAAATTTTTTGAGCTTCTGCATCCTTTGACAATAAGGGGTCTATTGTTTGACCGTGAGTTAGGAAAATAAATCCAAAGAGAAAGCTTAGGGTATATTTCATTTAAAAAACGATTAGTCTATTTAAAAAAACGATTATGCCAACTTTCTTCAGCAGGAACTTCCCAAAAATTATGATATCCATCAACAGTATCGACTAAATTGTTAAAAACAATTGTTGATTTGGAAATAGCCCGTTCCTTTGCCATTTTTTTGAAATCTTCCAAAGTCTTATGCGATAGATACTCTCCTTGCTTAAAAGTAACATTCATTTTATCTAAAAGAGAAAGTTCAAACGCCTTTTCAAGCTCTTGGATAAAATGGACAGAAGCATCAATTGAACATCCACTGGCTTGAACTTTTTCTTGATTTAAGCCCAGGACAATAAAGCGGTTATAGGGCAAATCGAATCCAGCTTCCAACTCTTGATTGTGAGCTGTCCAACTGGAGAGAAAATCAGTAAGGGCCTCTTTAAGTTTAGTGAGTTCTTCTTCTCTAAAAGGCCTATCAGAGGGATAAATCCAAACTCTAGATTCTGGAGGTAAGTTTTCAAATGGAACAATCATGACCTATAAATTATTTGCATTGGCAATCAACTCAGCGACATCCATTATTTTAACCTCGTCCTCCTGCTTTTTATTTTTGACACCATCTGTCATCATTGTATTACAAAAAGGACAAGCAGCGGCAATAATTTCAGCTTTAGTATCCAGTGCTTGCTCAGTTCGCTCAATATTAATTTCCTTATCCCCTTCTTCTGCATCTTTAAACATCTGGGCTCCTCCAGCTCCACAACACAGACCTTTAGTTTTGCAAGCTTTCATTTCTACGAGCTCAGCATCTAGTTTTTTAATCAATTCGCGAGGTGCTTCAAAAATCTTATTCGCCCTACTTAAATAGCATGGGTCGTGATAAGTAATCCGTTTTCCTTTGAAGGAACCACCTTCAACTTTAAGGCTTCCCTCTTTGATTAAGGATTTTAAAAATTGCGTATGATGCATTACTTTATAATGACCACCTAATTCGGGATATTCGTTTTTTAGGGTATTGAAGCAGTGAGGGCAAGTGGTCACAATTTTTGTTACACCATAGCGATCAAGGGTACTGATGTTTTGTAAGGCTTGCATTTGGAATAAAAATTCATTCCCGGCTCTTTTTGCGGGATCACCAGTGCAACTCTCCTCGGTTCCTAATACTGCAAACGATGTTTGNGTATGGTTTAGGATTTTTACAAATGCTTTGGTAATTTTTTTTGCCCGATCGTCAAAACTACCTGCGCAACCCACCCAAAAAACTACAGCTGCCTTTTTGCCTTGCGCCTGAAGTGACGCTAATGTTGGAACCTCAAGACTCATCAATTAAGATTGTGATTGACCGTCATCAAAAACTTCTATGGTAACTTCTTTTTCAATCAGATCGGTAAACTTTCCGTTGTAACGTGTCGCTTTCACTAAATGATTGTCAATCCAGTGATAATTTCCACCTCTAGGCTTACCCATGAGCAAACTGTGATATTTAAACCCATTATCTTTTAACCACCTCTCCGTCACCCCTCGGTGGGCTTCCACTCTAGAGGTAAAGAAGCAAATAAGATGGCCTTCATCATACCATTTATTTAGAGTAACCAACGCATCTGGATACAATTTAGCGGTCGCCATACGCTCCGGTTCTTCGTTCGGGATNTCATCGCATATAGTACCNTCAATATCAATAAGATAATTTTTAATTCCTTCAGGTAGNACAGGACTTACGACTTCCCCTGATTCTANNTTTTTGTGTAAATAACTTTCTGCTTCTTCTCGTTCCATAAATTTAAATTGAGTTTATTTTTCNCTTGTCCATTGCAAACGGTCTTGATTACTAAANNGCCATGGAGCCCCATTATTTTCGATATTTCCCATCATTGCGTTAAGCTCCTGAGGAGCCGCTGATTGCTCCATAACCAAATACTGTCGCATATCCATGATTATTGACAAAGGGTCAATAGCAACCGGACAGGCTTCAACACATGCATTACATGAGGTACATGCCCATAACTCCTCTGGACTAATATAGTCATTTAGTAACTGTTTCTGGTCGTCTTCAAAGACTCCTTTATTCACATTGATGTTTTTACCGACCTCCTCTAAACGATCTCTGGTATCCATCATAATTTTTCGGGGAGATAACTTCTTCCCAGTTTGATTTGCTGGACAAACTTCAGTACAACGACCGCATTCAGTACAGCTGTAAGCATTCATAAGCTGAGTCCACTTTAAATCGAATACATCACTCGCTCCAAATTTATCTGGCGGTGAACTGGTCTCAGGCTCAGTAGCAGCTTTTTCTGGAAACAACATGAGCATCACTTCTCTTTTAATGTCAATATCAATACTAAACTTGCCTTGAGACTCTAAATTGGCATAAAATGTATTGGGAAATGCTAAGAGTATATGAAGGTGTTTGGAATAATAGAGGTAGTTTAAAAAAATTAAAATTCCAATAATGTGTGTCCACCAAAAACTTCGTTCTAAAAGGATTAAAGTATTGAGCCCTAAGCCGTCAAAAAGGGGCATTATAAACTGAGATACCGGAAAACTTCCTGCTTTTGTGTAAGACTCAGCACCTTGCTGTTGAAGCAGCGCATCTGTTGCATTCATTGAAAGAAAAAGCAGCATAAGAACAACTTCAAAATACAGAATATAATCTGCATCCCTTTTGGGCCAACCTTTCATTTCTGGTTTCCAAAAACGTTTAATCTTAACTAGATTTCTACGGGTCCAAAAGAAAATTACTGCAATTAATACGACTAAAGCCAATATTTCAAAACTTCCAATCAAAAAATCGTAAATACTCCCTAATCGAGGAGCAAAAAGTCGGTGAGTGCCTAGTAGTCCATCAAGAATGATTTCCAGNAGTTCGATGTTNATTATAATAAANCCTATGTACACAACCAAATGAAGTGCTGCTGCCACAGGCTTCACACCCATTTTAGATTGACCCAAGGCTACCCGAANCATGTGTTTCCAACGCTCAGACTTCTGATCGNTTCTTCCTGCTTCTTTNCCGAGTAGGATATTTCTTTTTATTCNTAAAATATTTCGCGTAAAAAAACCTCCACCCAAAACAAGCAAANACAAGAAGATAAAATTTGGCAAATAGCCCATAAGGATTATTCTTTGGGTCTTGTAGTATTGGCTTTTCTTCCNAATATGGAGAAGTGNACGTAATTTTTGGGATTGGCTTTCAGATCATTTAATAAGGCCTCCAAAGCAGCTGATGAGCCCAATAGTTTATTGTACAAGTTATCATCATTGAGTAACTTACCTGCCGAGCCCTCGCCACTGTTCAAACGAGAAATAATCATTTTTAAATCGGCTGATGTTTGCTCAAAATTTTCAATTGTTGCGCCTAGGGGCATTTGATTTAGAGAATCAGTAAGTTGACTTAAATTTTTGGAGGTATCCTCTAAATTGTTCATGGTACCTTTAAAGTTTTTTTCGTTTTGCACAACTACCCGATTCATGTTTTCGGTAAGCTCTGCAACATTATTTACACTTTCAGCTAAACCTTCAAGTGCCAATTTTAAATTTGTTTGAGTTTGAAAATTCATCACATTACTCACACCGGCAAAAAGAGAATCAGCAGAAGTCAAAAGTCCCTCAATTTTGTCTTGTAAAGGGGCAATTTGCTGATTGACCAGTTCTGTTAAACCAGGTTTAATCTCTGAAGGCAACACATCTCCTGTCTTTACCTCACTTCCCTGATCGTATTTAGGCAAAATGGCTATAGCTTTTCCACCGATGAGACCCGCCTCATAGAGTTGAGCCGTACTTTGATTTGAAAAATTAAGATCGTTTCTCAAGCTGAAGGTGACTTTAATTTTATCGTAGTTTTCATCAAAATCTATATTTCTTACTTTACCTACATTTAAACCGTTAATGGTAACATTAGCACCGATGACAAGTCCCTCAACGTCTTGGTAAAGTGACGATACAACTTTACTGTTGTCTAAAAGAGAAGCCCCCTTGAGGTAATTGAATCCAAAAATAAAAATGGCAACGCAACCCAGGATGAGAATTGCAGTTTTTACTTCGCGTGATATCTTCAAAATTGAGCGTTTAAGAGTGCTATACAAATTTAGAAATTATTTTCAGAAGAACATCATTTTATCAACTCTAGTGCTTCACTAACTGATATTTTTTTGTTGCCGTCGTAAGCCACAACAAATGCATTAGTATAGCCTTTACTTTTAGCTGTTTTTAAATGTTGCTGTGCTTCTTCATAGCTCGTAGAGCTTTCGTAAAAATACCGATACAGCTTAGCCGATTTTTCTCTACTAATAGGGGATAAACCCTTAAAGTTAAACCCTTTCGTAGCGATGCGATTCTTGCTGGCAGCAATCTGAACTTTAAAAATCAAATCTGGATTTAAACGAAGAGGCTCGCTTTGACTTGATTTACTTTTGACAGTAACTACTTCCTTCTGAACTCCTGCTTGGCGCAAGTTTTTGTAATTTNTAATCGCTTTTGAAATGGCATTTGCNATCTGGTTTTGTCCTTTAGAAGAATTTAAAAAAGCTCCTTCTGAGCTATTGGTCAAAAATCCTGTCTCGACTAGCACACTCGGCATATAGGTGTATTTTAAAACGATNAAGCCCGCTTGCTTCACGGTTCTGTCCTTGCGCTTTAAATTATTTACAAAACTCTTTTGAATGGTACTTGCAGCTGCGATACTTTGATCTAAATAAGTNTCTTGCATTAAAATCAAACTGATTACGGATTCAGGATCATTAGGATNAAAACCNTCNTATTTTTGTTCGTAGTTTTCCTCCAGAAAAATCACTGAATTTTCCTTTTGTGCCACTTTAAAATTGCGTTCGTTTTCATGTAGCCCTAAGACAAAAGTTCCAGCTCCAAAAGCTCTTGAGGACGTGAAGGCATCACAGTGAATNGANACAAACAGATCAGCATCTGCTTTATTGGCAATNTTGGCNCGCTNAATAAGGTCAACATACACATCTTTTTTACGGGTATAGATAACTTTGATATCAGAAGTTTTCTCTAGTTGGGCTCCAATCTTTAGTGCGATATTAAGTGCAATTTTTTTCTCGNAATAACCATTTCCTCTATTTCCTGAATCATGTCCNCCATGACCAGCATCTAAAACAACAACAAAGGGCTTATCTTGAGCTGAGGCNTTGTTAANAAGGCTAGGCAATAACANTAGTGCAGTCCAACAGCTTAAACAGAAAATAAAATTTCGTAATTCTATAGNCTGGCGAAACAGAGAAATAGACAAAAAATCTTGATGCATCCTTAAAATTATCATTAATTTTGGTCGTTTGAACCAAGCANAACAAATTTAGGGCTTATCACTTTGCAATCAAAGTTTTATCATATAGCATATTTCCTCTTTTTCTTCGGACTAGGAATTATTCACGCCCAAACCACAGCCTCTCCTACGCTTACAGATGAAGTTCTATTAGACAGTATCTCAAAACCCATAGAAAAAAAACCGCTGCTTTTGGCCGAAGTGGAATACAAAGCCAAAGATTGTGTCCAAATTGATCGAAAAAATAATAAACTCATTCTTTACAATGAAGCAGAGCTTTACTACCAAGATATTGAGCTTCGTGCGGGGATTATTATTTTGGATTATCAAACCAATGAGGTCAATGCTGGAAGAATAGAGCTTGACTCAACACTTGTACAATATCCCTTTTTTAAACAAGGCAGCAATGAAGTAAATCCAGACTCAATTCGCTTTAATTTTGACACCCAAAAAGCATTGATCTGGAATTCCAAATCAGGTCAAAATGGTATGGATATTTTTGCTGCTTTAACAAAAAAACAAAACGATTCAGTCTATTATATAAAAGATGCTCGAGTCAGTACGGCAGGAAAATTGGTTGGAGGTGAAGATGAGGGAATTGATTATTATTTCAAAGTTCGGAAGGGTAAGATCATTCCTGGAGGTAAGATTATATCAGGATTAACCAATATGTTTGTCGCTGACGTACCCACACCAGTAGGACTTCCATTTGCTTACTTTCCCTCATCAAAATCAAAGGAGTCTGGTTTTATTATTCCCTCAATTTCAGAAAGTAATTTAAGAGGATACTCTGTTCAAAATGGTGGTTATTATTTTGCACTTTCAGATTTTTTTGATTTGACACTAATTACAGATTATTATACCAACGGGAGCTATGGTTTTCGTGGAGACTCTCAATACAATGTTCGATACAAATACAGGGGAACCTTCAGCTTTAGGTATGAAAATCTCATCAATGAGGCAAGGGGACTTCCAGAATACTCTAAATCAACCGTTTTTAATGTCCGTTGGAATCACAGTAAGGATCCTAAATCAAGTCCTAACTCTACTTTTTCGGCCTCTGTAAACTTTGGAAGTAGTGATTATTACAGGCAATCTGTTAATCAATTAAATTCTCCAAACTTTTTAAATAACAACTTAAGCTCCTCAATCTCCTATTCTAAATCCTTTCCAGAATACCCAAGAGTTAACATATCTTTGACAAGTGCTATGTCTCAAAACTCAAAGACCAAATTAGTGAATTTGACACTCCCTACTTTTCAGGCCAATATGGAACGAATATATCCTTTTGCACCAAAGGTAGGTGCCAAAAAAGGGTTATTTCAAAATATCAATTTTCAATATTCTAGTAGAGCTGAAAATCGGATCATAACTTCGGAGGATGCACTTTTTGGTCCCACCATGTTTGAAAATGCAAAAATGGGAATGAAACACACCATTCCATTAAGTACAAACTTTAAAATATTTAAATACATTAGCATGTCTGCTAGTGCAAATTACAACGAAGTTTGGACACAAAATACAGTTCGCTTTTCAGATTTTAATCCAGAATTGGGAAGAGCCGTTAAGGATACCATCAATAATATAGGTACGTTCAGAGAATATAACTTAAGTGCTTCCCTAGGTACTACTATTTACGGGACATTCAATTTTGGAGAGGATAAGAAAATNCAGTCNATACGTCACACCATNAGGCCAGCNATCAGNTANACAAACAAGNCCAGCTTTGAAANATATTACGATACCTATATNNTTGATGCGGATGGAAACTCAGCTGAATATACCCGCTATCAGAATAGCTTATTTGGAATCCCTTCNAAAGNATTATCNAATAGNATGGGNATTAGTATTGGTAATAATTTTGAAGCNAAAGTTCGAGACAANGACTCNACNGCAACNGGNCCAAAAAAAGTAGNNTTACTCAATAACNTAAATNTANCNACNTCACATAANTTTGCTGCNGATTCACTTCGTTGGAGNCCTTTGCGAATGTCTTCTGGTTTTTCTCTTCTTCAAGGAAAAATGAGNATTAATTTTGGTAGCACCTTTGATCCTTATGCTTTGGACGAAAACAAAGTCCGTATNAATAAGTTTAATATTGCCAACGGAGGAGGNTTNTTNCGTTTAACTAGTGCCAANNTTAATATGAATTATTCATTTTCAAGTACTCAGTTGGAGGGCAATAGAGAGGAGGNACAAGAAGATCAAGAACAAAGAAATCANAGAGAGGCANCNTCTAGTGGTGGNCGAGATGANGATTTATTCGGTCGTGCAGAAGACTTTACTGATCGGCGAATGAACGATGCTGAGAATACGGACCCCNCACCTNCCTACCCCAGTTATCGNACAAAAATACCCTGGGATCTAAAGGTTGCTTATTCCCTNACCTATAACAATTCTAGAGGGCAACGAGATTTTAGCAATAATTCGTTGATGTTCTCAGGAAATATTGATTTNACTCCTAAATGGAAAGTTGGGGTTTCCTCAGGGTATGATTTTAAAGGACAAGGGTTTACGTATACTCAATTGCGTTTTAATAGGGATTTAAACAGNTGGNNTCTTAATTTTAGTTGGGTTCCNTTNAGTGANNGGGCATCATGGAACTTTTTTATNGGAATTAAATCAGNCTTNCTCAGTGATATTAAATACGAAAAACAAAGCTTGCCTAATAGAAGNTAGCTANGATCTATGATTTTTGCTAANTTGTAATAAAAATATTTAAGTGAAAAAAAAGATCATTACCACACTCAANGCGCCTGCCCCTTTAGGNCCTTATAATCAAGCCGTTAAAGCTGGNAACACCCTGTATATTTCTGGNCAAATNCCGATCATTGCTAAAAATATGGAATTGTTTANCGGTACGATTAAAGAGGAGACTCAACTTGTAATGCGGCATCTGGAGGCCATTTTGGATGCAGCTGAAATGAATTTTAGCCAAGTTGTAAAAGCATCCATTTTTTTAGATAATATGGACAATTTTGGCCAAGTTAATGAAGTGTATGGAAGCTATTTTGATAATGATAACGCACCTGCAAGAGAAACCGTTGCAGTAAAAACACTTCCAAAGTCAGTGCGTGTTGAAATATCAATGATTGCCGTTGACTAAGTCTCCGTTTCAATTAGATTTTTGTGGTAGTTCACCAGTTCGTCTATAGGACGTTGTACGATTCTTCCCATAGTGAGTCCTTTTAAGGCAAGTGCTTTTTCAATTTCTTCTTTTAAATAAAATGAAATTGAGCCTATAAAGTGAATTGGAATATCCTTAGCATTTTCAAATTGCAGGATTTGATGATTGATAAATCGCTCAAGTCCCTTTGAGATGATACCCTGAAACACTTCATTCTTTTTGTGCTTTATTAAAAATCTTGAAAAAGTAGCTAAATAAGTATTTGGATTTTCACGTCTGTAAATATTCTCTTTAATTGTATCGGGTGTAAGATCATATTCTTGCTCAAATTCTTTAGCTAAGTCCTCTGACATTGTCTTAAAATAGTAACTCCGAATAAGCTGCTTACCATAAAAATTTCCGCTGGCTTCATCCATCAAGATATAACCTAAAGAGGTTACTCTTTGCTCTATTTCCTTACCGTCAAAATAGGTGCAGTTTGATCCAGTTCCCAATATGCAAACAATAGACTTTTCACCCATGTCTGCAGCGGCATAAACCGCTGCATAGGTGTCTTCTTTAATAACGATTTTACTATTGATAAAAATCTCGTCAAAAACGCGACGAATTCTTTTTTGAGGAGAATCAACTCCACAACCAGCTCCATAAAAATAAAGGTGGGTTACTTCATTTCTATTCTGATAGAGATCAAAGTTATTAATGATTCGTTCTTTCAGAATCGCACTGGACAGAACCTGAGGGTTTAGCCCTAGTGTTTGAGTAGAAAAAAGCGTCTCTCCTTTTGAATTTACAGCAATCCAATCTGTTTTTGTAGAACCGCTGTCAACAACTAAAATCATAAATAAATGAGATTAGAGTTGATTGACGTGTTTTGCCAAATCAATAAGCTTGTTTGAATAACCACATTCATTGTCATACCAAGAGATGATCTTGAAAAAGCGTGGGTTTAATTCCATACCTGCACCGGCATCAAAAATAGAGGTTCTGACATCCCCAACAAAGTCTTGAGAAACTACTCCCTCTTCAGTATACCCTAATATGTTTTTCATATCCGTATCTGCATGCTTTTTCATCACGCTTTTGATTTCCTCATACGAAGTATCTTTTTCCAGTCTAACTGTTAAATCTACTACAGAAACGTTTGCTGTTGGTACTCTAAAAGCCATACCAGTAAGCTTACCCACTAAAGAAGGAATAACTTTAGTTACTGCTTTTGCAGCTCCTGTTGAAGCAGGCATAATATTGACTAAAGCACTTCGCCCTCCTCTAAAATCTTTTTTAGAAGGCCCGTCAACAGTAAATTGGGTCGCGGTAGTAGCATGAACTGTGGTCATTAAGCCTTCTGCAATTCCAAAGTTATCATTCAGTACTTTAGCTACAGGTGCTAAGCAGTTGGTTGTACATGAAGCATTTGACACAATAGTTTGTGAAGCTTCAGCTTCGGTGTGGTTTACTCCCATTACAAACATAGGTGCATCAGCAGAGGGTGCTGAAATCACCACCTTTTTGGCTCCGCCGTCAATATGGGCTTGTACTTTTTCTAAGGTGGTAAAAATACCTGTACATTCTGCAACTACATCTGTATTCATGGATCCCCAACCTATGGCTGAAGGATCACGCTCAGCTGAAATACGGACTGCATGACCGTCAACAACCAAGTCGTTACCATTTATTTCTACTGTTCCATCGTATTTTCCGTGTACAGAATCATATTTCAATAAATAAGCTAGGTGTTCGATATCCAATAGGTCATTGATACCCACTATGGTGACATCCTCTTGCTTCATTGCAGAGCGAAATACAAGTCTACCTATTCTTCCAAATCCATTGATTCCAATTCTAATTGCCATTTTACTTTAGTTTAGTTGATTATTGTTTGTTTAGTTAAATTGTTAATATATCCGAGACTCGGATTAAATCTTTATTAATTTCTGATTTTCCCTTAATTGCTTTTTCTAGTGGGCTAAAAATTATTTCCTCACTCTTCATCCCAACCATCATATTGGACTTGCCTTGCAGCAAAGCTTCCACCGCACTAACACCCATTCTAGAAGCGAGTACGCGATCAAAACAAGATGGACTCCCACCTCGTTGCATATGCCCTAAAACTGAAACTCTTACATCGTAGTAAGGCATATTTTTTTCCACGTATTCCGCAATTTCAAAAACATTTTTACCAGTTTTATCTCCTTCAGCGACTACTACAATACTCGATGATTTACCAGATTTTTCACTTCTTTTTAATGAATCGAGCAAGCGGTCAAGTCCCATATCTTCTTCAGGAATAAGTACTTCCTCAGCACCAGCACCAATACCTGTGTTCAAGGCAATGTGACCCGCATCTCTTCCCATGACCTCAACAAAAAAGAGTCGATTATGTGAAATTGCGGTATCTCTAATTTTGTCTATTGCTTCTATGACGGTGTTGAGAGCTGTATCGTACCCAATGGTATGAGAAGTTCCAAAAATATCATTATCAATCGTACCGGGTATTCCTATAACTGGAATATTAAACTCTGACTGAAAGATCATAGCACCAGTAAAGGAACCGTCACCTCCAATGATTACAAGGGCTTCAATTCCGTGTTTTTGGACAGTTTTAAAAGCAGTTTGTCTACCTTCTTTAGTTCTGAACTCTAAACAACGTGCTGACTTTAAAACTGTTCCCCCTTTATTGATGATGTTATTTACGCTACGTGCGTTCATCACCTTTACCTTATTATCAATAAGACCTTGATATCCTTGCTGAATTCCTACACATTCTACTTTGTGGTAGGCGGCGGTTCTTACTACGGCTCTAAGGGCGGCATTCATCCCTGGAGCATCACCTCCTGAGGTCAACACACCGATTTTTTTGATACTCGTACTCATTCAATTGATTTCAAGCCAAATTTAAACATTATATCAACAGCAGACTAACTCGTGAAGAAATTTTACAAAATTGAAATGGATTGTTACAATTTAATTTTTTTTCACAAATCGAATAGGACTTTCAGCAGCTTGTATAGCATTAGTCTGTTCAACTGTTTTCCGGGCGGATTGATTCGCTAAAACCTTTTGAATCAGCTCTTTAAATGTATTAAAATCAACATCATAAGAAAGTCCTACTCCTTGGGTATATCCTAGCTCATCTCCAATGTATCGGAATTCGTTTTCTTTGTTAAACACTTTAGCCCTAAGAGAACCCTCGTCATTAAGGATAAAGTCAATTTGAATATTTCCTACTATTAAAGTCTGCTCAACACCACCAACAGGAACACCAATCTTTCCATTTAATAAGATACGGTCACTAATTTGGGTCGACAGGGTAAAGCCCAGCCGATCTTCCGTGGCGATATCCAATAGCGCACTTTTGTCGCCTTGGAGGTAGTCGATTCCCACCTTGAGCTTGTCGTTTTCTTCACCAATAAGATTGCTGACAATGTCTGATGCTTTTTGATAGAGATTATTTGTAATTCCCTGCATGGAAACACTTACTTCATTGATAAAAATTCCTTGCGAAAGCAAAGAAATAGCTTGTAACTGACTCCGCTGAGGATCTGCCAAACGATAATTGATTTCAGAAGCCACTGTACCACTAGTGTTGGGAAAGTCAATCTCAAAAACAGGGTCATTGGGCTTTAATAGATTTCCCTGCAGTCGGATTAAAACTTCTGTAGGGATACTCTTATTAAAGTTTGGATTATCTAACAGTAATGCGGGGTTGGCACCACCAGGAACATTGTAAACCGCTTCTAAATCCATCTGTGCTTCAAGGGGATTACCTTCCCAAACGATGGTACCCCCTTGTTTTACATTAAATTTCTTGTCGATAACACCTAAGTTTTTAAAATTGTAAATCCCATCATAAGTGATGAAATCACCCCACATATTGAATTTCCCATTGGTGTTGATTTCCATAAAAAGATTACCTGCTCCTCTTCCACTCAAATAACTCCCTGTTTCTTGATCAATAACAATTTCAATTGAGGCGTCGTTGGTTACGTCTAAATCAAAGTCCATCTCGATACCTCTAATCTCTTTTAATTCCTTAGCTTCAGTATCGACAGATTCTACTCGCTTTACATTTTTATCTATAAAGTTCACAAAACTATTATCGGATAAGCCATAACTTTCGGCCCATGGAATCTTAATTGAGGTTCCCTTTTCTGAAGTACCTTGCATCGAAATGCTCAAATTTCGAGTAGGTCCAGTAAGACTTAAATTTCCATTTAAAAATCCTTGCCCAAAAAATAGAGATTTAGGTTTTTGTATCGTATTTAGCAGTAACATTCTGTCGGATTCAATTTGTAAGTCTAAACTCCAATCCCTAAAGTTGACATGAGAAAAAGTTCCTCCCATCGATGCTGAGGTGCCCTCAGCTTGTTCGCTGAGATTAACAGCTCTAAATACAAAATCTTGGTTGATGAGATCCACTTGTGTGTCGTCTGCCTGATACAACAAATTGAGATAAGGGATTCCAATTTGAGCATCTTTGAGGCCAAGAACTCCGTTGTGTTTCAGCTGATTTAATGGACCCCACAAATTTACTTTACCCGTTATAGCTCCCTTAATGTTCTGTACGGCGTCTCTTCCTAAGGGGGATAAAAAATCGAGGTTTAGATTATTAAAATCCAAGTCTAAATTAAGTGATGGATTCTCTAAGCCTTGCCAAACTCCTTTACCAGACATTAGGTTGTCAAATTCCTTTTTCAAGTTAAAGTCAAGCACATAGGTGTTTAACTGGGTATTGCCACTTGAGTTTAGTTCAAACTGTCCCAGCTGCTGTCCATTGATGTTCCAATCAGCTATAGCCGCTGAAATATTTAACTTATTTTCACTTTGAGATCGGATAATTGCAATGTTTAAGTCTGCATTTCCCGACTGCCGAAAGACAGGACTATTGGGAAGTAAATTTTCAAGAACAACATTGTCTACATCCAAATTTACATTGAATTGGTTTTTGTTCAAATAAGCTCCAGAAACCTCTATCAATTGATTTTCTGTGACTGCTAAAAGGTCAGTCAAAACCGTTTCCTTAGTATTTGAATTAAAGCTGACTTTTTGATTGGGCGTATCGTCTGGATTCAATACCCAAGTTTCTTTGCCTAAGGGAAATTTTGATTTCTTAAAACCGAAATAAGAAGTACCATCTTGCCCCATAGTATGATAAAAATTCAATTCGAAAGGGATCTGCTCTTTGGCTTCATTAGTAAATTCAGATCGGAAGAATAAGGTGTCTTTAAGCTTGGTGCTAATCATATTAAATGCCCTTCCTTTGATGTATTCTTGAGTAATTCGGTCGACACTTAGGAAGGTGTTATAAATAGGGTTCTTGGTGTCAATTTGAAAATGAAGCTGTTCTAACTGCAAGCTATTCCACTTCAATAAAGGAGCATCAAGTGTGACGTTAGATCTTTTAAGGTCAGAGGAGATATTCCCCTTTAGACTTATATTTTCAGAAATTGAAAACTCTGGATAAAGGGCATCTAAAAGTTTTTTATAGATCTTGAGCTTAAAACTCAACTCTTGTCCTTTTTCTGGCTGCTTTTGGGGCAAAAATGGATAGGCCTGATGAAGTGTTTGCTGAAATAAATTTACCAATTGAGAAGTTTTAAAAACCCCATTGGCAACTCCTGAGATGCAGTCAGTATTCAAAATGCTGAGCTTTGTCTCCCCTTGATCAAATTGCTGAGCTACGGTAATAGGATTTAAACTTACNANCCCCTTATCATTGGTGANTTGAGCAGCTGATATTTTGAATTCTCCTTCAATGTCGTCGAGTTTATTCCCTTTAAAACCTCCTAAAATNACCCCTTTGAANTCCCGCTTACCTGCCCCTAATTGGAGTCCNAGTCGATTAATATCCCATTTAGAAATATTTGTNGCNGAAATGTANTGGGGAATGGAATCTGAAAAATCAAATCGCAAATCGCTTTTTAATTTTACGAGTTCNTTTGAGGCACTAAGCGTATTCAATAGTTGCTTATCCNTNTAATTACCTTCGAAATTAATTTTATCTAACGAAAATTTTGGAGCACTAAAATTTAAATCTTGAACCTCCCAACTGAAGTTTTGATTTTCTTTGGTTGCTAAATCGCNACTTAATTGAACATTGGCTCCCATGCTCATGGTANTCTGGGATAGAGANGGCAACAAGAACTGTATTGATNGTAAAGATGCTGTAAGCTCTAAAGCTCTATTATCGAATTGTTTATCAATCAAACCCTGNCCTAATGTTCCTTTGCTANCTATTNTTCCCCAAGCATTCTCAGAATTCAATTCAAAAGCAATTGTTTCGTTTTGAGTATTGATTACTCCTTGAAGCTGAAGGGTGTCTCCAGCAAAATAGGGTTTGAATCTTTGGNNNTCATNTAATTCATCGAATAAGTATGNNGTGTTTAGATGTGCATCAAGTATCTCAAGTTGCCAGGTTGCAATTTTTGGGTTTAAAATGTTTTGNATACCTAAATCAGCTTGCAAATCAAATTCTTTATGCTTGATTTCTATCCCTTGGACTTCAAATGCGTCAAGGTCTCCNNGAGCTTTAAGTTTTGTGCTAATTAGACTTGAATCAGCTGACAATAAAGGAGAATTTCCTAGTAGTGATGGGTCAATCAGACTGCGCTCTAAGTTTAACTCAAAGTGTCCTCTGTCATTAAAATTCAGAAAACTATTATCCTCGCCCTTCAGACTTAATGCTCCATTTATTCGACTCTTATCGAAAGACAAACTCCATTCTTCTAAATGCAAACTTCCGGGGCTATAAACTACTGCTGCATTGGTTTTGATCTGCTTTTGGAAAGGCGATTGGAGTTTCCCTTCTAGAGTATTCAATTGGAGTGTTAGACTATCAGCTGTAAAATTGAGGTATTCGGCTGAAATATCTAGTGAATCAAAAAGTATGGGTTTAAGACCGGTGTTGAGGTCGTTATAACTAAATTTAGCTTTAGATAAATCCACCTTACCTACATTTAATATGGCTTTATTCCTACTTTCACTTTCTCGTTTTAATTTATCTACTAGNACCTTTAAAGAATGAACNTCCTCGTTAGTATATTTTTTGATNTTGAAGTAAACNCCCGTAATATCTAGACGATCAAGGTTGAAATCATTTTGCTGAAGTTTCTTAAAATCCTGAAAAGAGGTTTGAATTTTTTGNATAAATGCCAGTGTATCGCGGTGATGATCACCAATAAAAATTCCTGTCAATTCGAGCTTACCNTTCCATTGNAGTCTAATGTTNTCAAAAGTAATCTCTTGATTNGTGGCNTCTTCAAAAGTCTGGGNAAACTGCTTTAAAATTCCAGATTGTACCCAAGAAGTNGAAATCAACAGCAANCCTATCCCAAAAATGAGCAAGATACTTCCCAAAAGGATTGCNATTATTTTATTCCNCTTTTTGATATGAATCGTTTATTTTTGTAACGTTTTATAAAACACTATGTTGTCCAATTCGGAACTTATTNTAGCTATTGAATCTTCTTGTGATGACACTGCTGCTGCTGTACTCAGNGGAACTAAAGTCCTTTCTAACTGCATAGCCAATCAGACGATTCACAAAGCTTATGGCGGAGTGGTCCCTGAACTTGCCTCTCGTGCGCATCAATCCAAAATTATTCCTGTTGTCCATCAAGCTTTAGCTCAAGCAAATATCGACAAAAATGACCTAACTGCAATTGCTTATACACAAGGACCTGGACTACTTGGCTCTTTACTTGTAGGAAGTGCCTTTGCCAAGTCTCTTGCACTTTCTTTAGACCTTCCTTTGATACCGATTAATCATATGCAGGGGCATCTGTTGGTTCATTTTATTGAAGAGGAAGGAATTCAAACCCCTAAATTCCCTTTTTTAGGAGTAACCGTCTCAGGCGGCCATACCCAACTCGTGTTGGTGAAAAATCATTTTGAGATGGATGTTCTAGGGACTACCCTCGACGATGCCATTGGCGAGGCTTTTGATAAGTGCGGAAAACGCATGGGTCTAGATTACCCCTCAGGGCCACAAATTGACAAGCTCGCACAAGAAGGTGATCGCTATAAATTTCAGTTTCCAATACCCAATATGAAAGGCTATGATGTTAGTTATAGTGGTGTAAAAACAGCTTTTACTAATTTTATTCACAAGCAAAGCAGTAAAAATAAACGTTTTGTAAGCGACAATTTAAATGATCTTTGCGCTAGTTTACAATTCACTTTGGTACAAATCATTCTCAATAAAATTGAAGAAGTAGCCAAAGCCTATGAATTGAATCAAATCGTGATTGGCGGTGGGGTTGCTGCAAACTCTGAATTGAGGAATCAATTGGCTTCGAGAGAGGACAGCAAACAATGGCAGGTATTTTTACCCCCCTTAAAGTATACTACTGACAATGCTGCGATGATTGGAATTGCCGCCTATTTTAAACTTCAAAACCAAGAGTTTGGATCGCTTAGTGATGCCTCTTTATCTCGTTTAAATTATTGATCATGATCTTATTCTATGACATACATCTAGAAGATTCGATATCAGACTTTTCTTTTTCTAAAGATGAGAGCAAACATTTGTCCAAAGTGCTCAGAAAAAGAGCGGGAGACCAAATCACTATTACAAACGGTAAAGGGTTGGAATGGAATGGAGAATTAACCCATGTAGCATCCAACTCTGCCAGAGCAAAAAAAATTGAGTCGCATCAACACAGCGTTCCTGAAAAACAAATTCATTTAGCTATAGCACCCACAAAAAACAATAACCGTATGGAGTGGTTGATTGAAAAGTTGACAGAGTTAGGTGTAGCTTCCATAACCCCCCTACTCTGCCAACACTCTGAACGAAAAGTAACCAAAGCCTTGAGATTTGAAAAAATTGCCATTGCTGCACTCAAGCAATCTCAACAATTTTATCTCCCCGAGATTCATCCGTTAATTTCTTTTTCTGATTTTCTAAAAAATAACAATCAAAACGCCTACATCGCCCATTGCCAGAAAAGTCCCAAGCTCAATTTGTCCGACTGTCCCCTAAATCAAAACAGTATAACCCTTCTTATTGGTCCTGAAGGAGACTTTAGTCAAGAAGAAATCGATGCTGCTGAAAATGCAGGGATTCATTCTGTAAGCATTGGAAATCAACGCTTTCGAACGGAAACCGCAGGACTGTTGGCATGCCATACTGCATTTCTTCAACAACAGATTAATTGACGCTATAAACTTTCCTATATTTAACCTATGAATGCAAAAGATATTTCTAGCGGAATCGTCCGAGCTGTTCTTCAGTTAACCGGCATCTGTATTCTTGTTTGGCTACTCCTCCAAGTCAAAACATTACTTATTTACATGCTTATTGCGGGGGTTGTCAGCTTGATAGGCAGACCAATTAATCGATTTTTAATTAAGCGATTGAAATTAAAAAATATCATCGCATCCTCAATTACCATCGTTTTTCTTATGTGGATTTTGGTTAGTATTTTTTCGCTTTTTGTTCCTTTACTTCTTCAGCAAGGAGAAAACCTGTCTCTTTTAGAAGTAAATGAACTCAAGGGTAATATAGAGACACTCATCCAAGAAATAGGAATCTATTTCAATCTCGATAACAGCTTTTGGCAGCAGCAATTTTCTGTTGATAACCTCTTTAAGAATGTCAATTTTGGGCTTTTACCAGAACTGCTCAATCAGACCTTAGAACTCTTGGGAGGCTTTACTATTGGGTTATTTTCTGTAGTTTTTATTCTCTTTTTTTTTCTTAAAGACAGTCATTTACAGGAACGAATCATCTTAGCCCTAGTAAATGATAAAGTAACTGATCGAGTTGAAAAGTCTCTAGAAAAAACTAAAAGTTTACTCTCTCGATATTTTTTAGGATTACTTCTACAAATTAGCATACTGCTGATCATCTACAGCATAGTCTTAGCCATTTTTGATGTCGAAAATGCCTTTATTATCGCTTTTCTCTGTGCATTGCTAAACCTCATCCCCTATTTAGGCCCAATCATTGGTGGTGTTCTAATGTTACTCCTAACCATGAGTAGTTTTATAGGAGCCGACTTTAGTTCGGTTATTCTTCCAAAAACTGGTTATGTGATGATTGGTTTTGTAATTGGACAATTGGTAGATAATTTTTTCAGTCAACCTTTCATCTTTTCAAACAGTGTCAAATCGCATCCTTTAGAAATTTTTATTGTGATTCTTGCTTCTGGAACACTACTCGGACCCGTGGGGATGATTATTGCTATACCCCTCTACACCACTATCAAAGTAATTGCTCAAGAATTTCTAGCAGAAAATAAAATTGTAAAATCACTGACTAAGAATTTTTAAAACCATGTTTATGCACAAGTACTTAAGCTTAATTTTGTTAATTCTATTTGTTTCGACAAGCCTTCATTCTCAAAAGCTGAGTCGAACAGAACGTAAAATTGTCGAAAAGGTAAAAAGTCTCGACCAGGAAAGTATTTCTTTTTTGGAAAAGGTAGTCAATATCAACAGCGGTACTCTAAATCAAAAGGGAGTGAAAGAGGTTGGTGAGGTGTTTAGCACTGCCTTTATCGAAATTGGTTTTGAAACCAAGTGGATTGATATGCCCCAAGAGATGAATCGCGCAGGGCATCTTTTCGCCTCTGTAGATGGCGACAAAGGAAAAAAGCTATTACTCATAGGGCATTTAGATACTGTATTTGAAGAAAACAGTCCTTTTCAAACCTTTGAACGGTTTAANGACAGCATGGCGTATGGTCCAGGGGCAAATGATATGAAAGGAGGAGATGTAATCGTACTTTACGCACTAAAAGCGTTAGCAGANCTTAACTTGCTAAAAAAAGCGAATATTACTGTTGCCTTTACTGGTGACGAAGAAAGTACGGGTAAACCTCTGTCAATTTCCCGAAAATCACTAATTGAGGCTGGAAAAAAAGCGGATATTGCCCTAGGCTTCGAAACCGCCACCAGCTTTGAAAATGCCACTATTGCCAGACGTGGAGCTTCAGGTTGGAGAGTCGAAACCAAGGGAAAACGAGCACATTCTTCGGGAGTATTTAACGAAAGTGTAGGTGCTGGAGCGATCTTTGAAATGAGCCGTATCCTGAATGCGTTTTACGAAGAAGTACGCGGTGAGGAATACCTCACCTTTAATCCCGGAACGCTCTTAGGAGGAACTTTTGTTGAATACGACAAACAAACCAGCAGTGGAGAAGTTTTTGGAAAGACCAATGTAGTAGCACAAACGGCAGTCGTTAACGGTGGGCTTCGCTTTATTTCTGAAGAACAAAAAGAGAATGCAAGAGCTAAGATGAGAGCAATTGTAAACCAAAATTTACCTCAAACTTCAGCCAGCATAAGTTTTACGGATAGTTATCCTGCTATGGGTCCAACAGCTGGGAACCAAGCTGTTTTGGAAATTTTAAGCGATGTTAGTCAAGATCTAGGGTTTGGTCCGGTAACAAGGTACGATCCCAGTCGCAGAGGGGCCGCTGATATTTCATTTGTGGCTGATTACATCGATGGACTTGATGGACTAGGGACTATGGGAAATGGCGCCCACACTCCTCAGGAAACCGTGAATCTTAAAACCATGAATGCACTGATCCAACGTTCGGCAGTATTAATCTATCGTTTGACACGTTAAATCTTTCTTCTAAAGGATTGTTTTAATTGCTTTTGGTCTGAGTATGGCTAGCAATATTTCTTGTAATTATTGTGCTGCTCCTCTAGAGCTACTTTAAACTCTTTTTTTAGTTGGTCGATAAGTGCAGCTGTAGGTTTAACGTCTCCTATTGACGTTACTCCTTGTCCCGCGGACCAGATGGTTTTCCATGCTTGTGCCTCTGCCTTTGCTGCATCCAACTCGCTTCCAAAGTCAATTTTTTTACTTTGCCCCCAAAGTTCTTCAGTTATGCCCATAGCCTCCAAGCTGGGCTTTAAAAAGTTGGCATTAACTCCTGAGACTGCTGCTGTATAAACAATGTCCTCAGCTCTACTATTGATGATCATTTCCTGATATTTAGGATCCGCCATACTTTCTTTTACATTGATAAAACGCGTTCCCATATAGGCAAGATCAGCACCCATTTGAAGGGCTGACGCAATGTCTCTACCCGTACTGATACATCCAGAGAGTAAAATTGTTTTGTCAAAAAAGTTCTTGATTTCATTGACTAAAGCTAGAGGGCTTAATGCACCCGCGTGCCCCCCTGCTCCTGCTGCAACCAGTATTAAGCCGTCAACACCTGCTTCAGCAGCCTTTTCAGCGTGACGTTTTTTGATGATGTCATGATAAACTAGACCACCGTAACTGTGAACTGCACTGACCAAATCAGATACTGCTCCCAAAGACGTAATGATGAGGGGAACTTCATGCTTTACACAAATTTCAAGATCGGGCATGACCCTNGGGTTTGTAGGATGTACAATAAGATTGACTCCAAAAGGTGCTGCTTTTTTACCCGTTTCTTCTTCAAATGCGCTAAGCGCTTCTTTGATTTCAATTATCCACTCTTCAAAACCTTCAGTTGTTCTCTGATTTAGGGCTGGAAAAGTTCCTACTATACCGTTTTTACAACATTCAATGACCAGCTGTGGACCAGAAATTAAAAACATAGGAGCTGCTACTGCTGGCAAACTCAATCGATCTTCAAAAGGGATATTCATAATTTATTTTTTAAGGAGTACGGTCCATTCAAATTCAAAGGTAGAAACTACATGNTCTTCTTGGTCAATACCTTTGGAAGTTAACCAAAAAGTTTGGGGTTCTTTCGATTTTATTAGCTCATTAAAAGCCTCATCAATTACTGTACTTGCATCACAACTAAAANTAATTCTCCCACGTGCTTTTTTTGAAAAATTAGCACGGTTGTTTAAAACCAACATGGAAACCTTTCGATTGTGCTCTTTGATAGCTTTCATTACTAAAACTCCNGTAGCTAACTCTGCAGCCATCCCNTGAACCGCCCAAAACATGGAGNTAAANGGGTTTTGATTGATCCAACGATGCACCACTTTAGTTTCACAGTANCGCTCTTCAATTTTTGTTANACGAACACCGCACCACCAAGCNGAAGGCAATTTAAAAAAAGTAAAAAANTTGAGTNTGAAAGGTGTGAAATCCATATTAGTGCATCAAAGTAGAAGCCTCAATATACTCTAAATCAAAAGCTTCAGCAACTTCTTTATACACAACTTTACCCTGTGCAATATTCAANCCTTTTGCAAGTGCAGCATTTTCGCCACATGCTNTTTTCCAACCCTTATTTGCAAGTTGTAGCGCATAACTCAAAGTAGCGTTGGTCANTGCAGTAGTTGAAGTATTGGGTACTGCACCNGGCATATTGGTCACCGCATAGTGAATTATGCCCTCTTTAATTTTGATGGGAGCATCATGTGTAGTTGGCTCNCTGGTTTCAAAACAGCCCCCTTGATCAATTGCAACGTCAACCAAAACTGTCCCTGGCANCATTTTAGACAGCATTTNCTTTCGAATCAGTTTAGGCGCTTTTGAGCCNGGAATCAGNACTGTACCGATNATTAAATGAGAGCGTTTGAGTTCTTCTTCTATNGTGTAAGAGTTTGAATAAACAGGAGTTACATTTGCAGGCATAATACTCTCCAATTCTCTTAATCNNTCTAAATTAGTATCTAAAATTGTNACATTTGCACCCAGTCCAGCNGCCATACGAGCAGCTTCTGTNCCAGANACTCCTCCTCCAATTACCATCACATTTGCTGGCTGGACACCAGTAACTCCACCNAGTAAAATTCCAAATCCACCAAAGGGTTTTTCTAAATATTTTGCNCCNTCTTGNGTTGCCATTCTNCCNGCNACCTCAGACATAGGAATTAATAAAGGCAATTTACCCTTGTCCTCTACNGTCTCATAGGCTAAACAAATNGCTTCACTTTTGATCATGGCNNNAGTNAATTCNTNACTTGAAGCAAAGTGNAAATANGTNAANAGNAACTGTCCTTTTNGAATNAAAGNANATTCCTCNTGAATAGGCTCTTTGACTTTNATGATCATTTCNGAATTNNGATAAATGGATTCAATATCATNNACTAATTCACANCCNACTTGNANGTANGCCTNATCGGATATACCNCTNAGTAAACCTGCTCCTTTTTGAATACTTACTTNATGTCCNGAACGNANTANNGTNAACGCTCCAGCTGGNGTNAANCCNACTCTNGCCTCNTGGGGCTTGATTTCNTTTGGNACTCCTATNNTCATANNTNATAATTNATTGNANTGACNNTCCGAAGATAGAAATTTGNANANGAATNATACCNNAATCATTTCGNAGAAATTAAACTATTTGGTAATTTTAATNATCCAAATCANAAACTATGAAATACTTTAACAAAACCCGNACCATAGAGNAAAAAGTAACTGACCGAGAAGTNCTTCNNAATCTNAATCGNCANTCTGAATTACNNGANGCTATTCNNCAAGAACTNAAAAAATTAAATGATACAAAAAACTCCGTTTAAAACGGAGTTTTGNAGTGATCGCGATAGGATTCGAACCTATGACCGTCTGCTTAGAAGGCAGATGCTCTATCCAGCTGAGCTACGCGACCTTAT
>NHDB01000004.1 GCA_002167945.1 Flavobacteriaceae bacterium TMED48
TATGACAGCTCAACTTTTGAAATATTGATATTTTTTTGTCTATTAGCAATGTGTAGAGAACTCTGGTCTGTTTTTTGCTCGTTAACTAATCAAATTTAGAAAGCTATGGATGATAATTTTTCACCACGCGTAAAGGATGTGATTGCTTTTAGTAAAGAAGAAGCTCTTCGTTTAGGGCACAACTTTATAGGCACTGAACACTTGATGCTNGGAATTTTAAGAGATGGAGGAGGAAAAGCGATCGCAATTTTGAATGCTATTGAAGTTAATCTAGAAGAACTGAGACGTAAAGTTGAAATACTCAATCCAGCNACTTTAGAAAACTCCCAAACCCTAAACGACAAAAAAAACCTTCACTTGACCCGTCAAGCTGAACGAGCATTAAAAACAACCTTCCTAGAAGCCAAACTTTTTCAAAGCGAATTGATCAACACTGTTCATTTGTTGTTGTGTATTCTTCGAAATGAAAATGACCCTACTACCAAACTTCTCTCNANNCAAAATATTGACTACGATATTGTCAAAGAACAGTTTAANCTGATGCTTGCCAACGATNCTGATTCGTATGAAGAACTTCCTTCTTCAGCATCATTCTCTGACGAAAAAGAAAATGAAGGTGATGGTAAGGAAAATCCTTTTATTCCAACTTCAGAATCAAAGAGTTCTAAAAAAACCAAAACACCTGTATTGGACAATTTTGGAAGAGATTTAACAGCTTTAGCTGAGCAAGATAAATTAGATCCCGTTGTAGGTAGGGAAAAAGAAATTGAACGTGTCTCTCAAATCTTAAGTAGACGAAAGAAAAATAACCCTTTACTCATCGGNGAACCNGGTGTTGGTAAATCAGCAATAGCTGAGGGATTGGCCTTNCGNATTATTCAGAAAAGGGTTTCACGNGTCCTTTACAACAAAAGAGTCATCACTCTTGATTTGGCGAGTTTAGTTGCTGGTACCAAATACAGAGGTCAATTTGAAGAGCGCATGAAGGCTGTGATGAATGAATTGGAGAAAAATGAAGAGATCATTCTCTTTATAGATGAAATTCACACCATNGTAGGTGCGGGTGGTGCTACAGGAAGTCTTGACGCTTCGAATATGTTTAAACCTGCTTTGGCCAGAGGGGAGATTCAATGTATTGGTGCTACAACCCTAGACGAATACCGTCAACATATNGAAAAAGATGGNGCCCTAGAACGTCGATTCCAAAAAGTATTGGTCGAACAAACCAATCCNGAAGAAACTTTAGAAATCTTAGCCAACATCAAAGAGCATTATGAAAACCATCACAATGTAAATTANACAGACGATGCCTTAAAAGCTTGTGTTGATTTGACTGACAGATACATGTCCAACCGTTTTCTTCCTGATAAAGCCATAGATGCTTTAGATGAAGCAGGATCTAGAGTNCACATCAACAATATGAGTGTNCCTCAGGAGGTGGTGGATCTTGAGGCTCAATTGGATCAGGTCCGAGATTTGAAAAATTCAGTAGTTAAAAAACAAAAATACGANGAGGCAGCNAAGCTAAGAGATGANGAAAAACGTGTTGANCGNTCTCTTATTGAAGCACAAGAACGCTGGCAAGAAGATTCAAAACTCAATCGTGTAACCGTTAATGAAAACGACATTGCAGATGTAGTCTCTATGATGACTAACATCCCCGTAAACAAAATTGTCAAGTCTGAAAAGAATAAACTTTCAAAACTATCTCAAGTCATTGGTGAAAATCTCATTGGACAGAAAGATGCTATAGATAAGGTGGTAAAAGCNATTCAGCGAAACCGTGCTGGTTTAAAAGCACCAGATAAACCCATTGGTTCATTTATATTTCTTGGCCAAACAGGGGTGGGCAAAACACANTTGGCAAAAATACTCGCTTCTGAAATCTTTGATTCTGAAGAAAATCTTATTCGGATTGACATGAGTGAATACATGGAGAAATTTGCAATCTCTAGACTCATAGGTGCNCCTCCNGGCTATGTAGGTTACGAAGAGGGTGGCCAACTTAGTGAAAAAGTACGTCAGCGTCCCTATTCTGTAATTCTTTTAGACGAAGTTGAAAAGGCACATCCGGATATATTCAATATGCTATTACAAGTTTTGGATGACGGATTCTTAACAGACAGCCTGGGGAGAAAAGTAAACTTCCAAAATACGATCATTATCATGACTTCCAACATAGGAGCACGTCAGGTAAAAGACTTTGGAAGAGGNTTAGGCTTTGAAACTGCTTCACAAAAGGCGCAATCTTCNGATATAGAAAAAGGAGTNATCGAGAANGAATTAAAAAAGACATTCTCACCTGAGTTCTTAAACCGTATTGACGATATCGTTATTTTCAATTCTTTAGAACAAAAAGATATTCGTAAAATCGTGGATATAGAACTCAAAGACTTAATATTTAGAATTCAAAAGTTAGGTTATCAAATTGAGATTTCTGAGGATGCGAAGGACTTTCTTTCCATGGAAGGTTTTGATAGCAAATACGGTGCTAGACCCTTAAACAGAGCCATACAGAAGCATGTTGAGGACTTAATCGCAGAACATGTTGTTAACAATTCACTCAAAGAAGGGGATCAAATTACTATAAANTGTNCTAAAGAAGGGAAGNCTTTGGAATTGAAAATCAGCCAAAAATCTGAAGCATCGTCTTCTTAAAATAATTTNTANNACAGAATGACATCAGCAAATCAATTNCAGGTGTCATTTTTTTATTTTGTATTTATTTTCTCTCCTAGTCAAATAGTGCTATTTTTGGGCTGTTTTNAAAANTTNGGNCAATAAAGTGGCTCAACTTGATTTAGGTGANATNATACGTATGAAAGTATTAAANTTTGGGGGNACTTCGGTTGCAAATTCAGAGAGCCTTTCACAGGTAATAGAGATTTTAAAGTNATNTAACGAAAAACAAATTGTCGTTGTTTCAGCTCTAAGCGGCATCACTAATANGNTAGTACAAACAGCTGAAAAAGCAAGTGCGGGTNAAGCTGGATNTCAAACTGCCATAGCGACCATTGAAGAACAACATTTAAACCTCATACTGCACTTTATTCCTGTTACANAACAAAGTGAAGAAATCAGTTTTCTAAAAGCTCAGCTCAATAGTCTNGAGGAACTTTTTGAGTCAATTTATACCCTTAGAGAACTGACAACCAAAAGCCTTGCAAAAGTTTCTAGTTATGGTGAAATCCTTTCAAGTAAAATTATTNCCAAAATTCTCAAACATCGCGGACTTGATGTTAATTTAAAAGATACAAGGGAACTCATTTTTACGCGTGAACTAAATGAAAGAGAAATTGTTGATCATGACAAAAGCAAANCAGCAGTTTTAGAATTCCAAACTCAAAACACAAAAAATATAACCTTAGTACCTGGCTTTATTGCTACCGACGAAAATGGAGAAATCACNACCCTTGGAAGAGGGGGATCAGATTATACCGCTTCATTATTAGCTAACTATTCCAACGCTTCTGCATTGGAAATTTGGACAGACGTGAGCGGTATGTTTACAGCTCACCCCAAACTGGTAGCACAAGCTATGCCAATTCCAAAACTCTCCTATGAAGAAGCTATGGAATTATCACATTTTGGTGCAAAAGTAATTTATCCTCCTACGCTACAGCCGCTTATTGAAAACGAAATTCCAATACTGATTAAAAACACCTTTGACACTGCAGCAGCTGGAACACAAATTGATAAATCAGGTACTTCCGAGAGCGGAAATGGAACGGTAGTCAAAGGGATTAGTCATATCGAAAATGTTGCCTTGATCAATCTTGAAGGAAGTGGTATGATTGGTATTCATGGATTTTCAAAACGTTTGTTCGAATGTTTATCACTCAAACAAATTAACATTATAATGATTACTCAAGCNTCATCTGAACATTCAATCTGTATTGGAGTTCGTATGGAAGATGCANCCGAAGCTAAAAAAGCTATTGATACGCAATTTGAGTTCGAAATTAGTCTTTCCAGAGTGGAGCCAGCAAAGGTTGAAACTCACATGACCAATATTGCTGTAGTAGGTGACAATATGAAAAAACACCAGGGAATCAGCGGTAAGCTNTTTAGCAGTCTTGGAGCCAACAACATCAANATTAAAGCCATTGCCCAAGGANCCTCTGANCGAAATATATCCATTATNATCGATGAGCGAAATACTCAGAAGGCTTTGAATACCATACACGAAAGCTTTTTCGAAACCCAGNCCAAAGAGTTGAATTTATTCATTACTGGTGTGGGTAATGTGGGAAGNAAATTATTAGAACAAATCAACCAGCAAGAAGCTTATCTACTTAAAAATCTCAGACTAAAAATTCGAGTAATTGCACTGTCAAACTCAAGNAAAATGGNTTTAAGCGATGCTCCACTTGANTTAAATAACTGGGAATCTAAACTTGNAGAAAGTANNGTAAAAGCGGATCGAATNGCCTTCTTTGAANACATCAAAAAGCTCAATTTAAGGAATAGNATTTTNGTTGATAACACTGCAAATGAGGAAATTGCNAAAGAATACAAAAATTTCCTAGCACACAATATTGGNGTAGTGACTTGTAATAAAATTGCCTGTGCAAGTACACTAAACAACTACAAAGAACTNAAAAAAACAGCNCGTAGATACGGAACTCCTTTCTTATTTGAAACCAATGTAGGCGCTGGACTACCTGTAATTGACACCCTTAATAATCTAATCGCCTCAGGAGANGAAATTCAAAAAATACAAGCGATTTTATCAGGTAGTTTGAATTTTGTTTTCAATAATTTTAATACCCAAACCAGTTTTGAAAGTGTTGTTANAAGCGCACAANATGAAGGTTACACGGAGCCCGATCCAAAAATTGATTTAAGCGGAGTTGATGTGGCTCGAAAAATTTTAATCCTNGCTCGCGAAAGCGGTTTNGAATTGNATTTAGAAGACATANAAAATCAGTCCTTTCTCCCAGAGGATGTNNTAAATACAGACAACAATGATGATTTTTTTNCNGCNCTNANAAATCACGAAACTCATTTTCAATCCATACTTAAAAANGCAGAGGATAAAAACTGNCGCCTNAAATANGTNGCTCAATTAGANGCTGGTAAAGCCNNTGTNGGNTTNCAAGAAATNNACCCNTCNCACGATTTTTATAATNTNGAGGGTAGNGATAACATTATATTATTTTANACCAATCGNTACAAAAATCAACCTNTNATNGTCAAAGGNGCAGGAGCNGGAGCNGATGTAACAGCTGGTGGNATTTTTGGAGANATNATNAGAATNGGNAAAGGCTAAATNATGAATCAAATTGAAATTTTTGCNCCTGGNAGTGTCGCCAATATTTCNTGTGGATTTGATGTNCTTGGCTTNTGTTTGGATCCNATTGGTGATNTCATGCGGATATCAAAAACCAAAACTCCTGGTGTAAGTATAGGAAAANTTACAGGACAAGNCCTTCCAACTGATCCTGAAAAAAATGTAGCCAGTGTNGCTGCAATGGCTTTACTCAANGAAACACCNANTGANTTTGGNTTCCANATTGATATNGAAAAAAAAATNAAACCNGGTAGTGGAGTTGGNAGTAGTGCTGCNAGTGCTGCTGGAGCNGTATTTGGNATTAATCAGTTGCTTGGNNCACCCTACACCANCANNGAATTAATACGATTTGCNNTGGCTGGNGAAGCCATTGCNAGTGGTGCTGCACANGCAGACAATCTCGCTCCTGTACTTTTNGGTGGGTTTACACTTGTTCGAAGNAATNAAACTCTTGACGTNATCAAACTTCCNAATCCCNCTGAACTCGTNGCGACNNTNATTCANCCNAATATTGAATTNAAAACANTNCANTCAAGAGCCATANTAAAACCCNCNATACCNNTNAATAAAGCNATTGAGCAATGGGGTAATCTNGGAGCATTTGTAAGNGCCCTTTATACCGATGATTATGATTTACTTTCTAGAAGNATGNAGGATAAAGTAATTGAACCTTACAGAGCNATGNTGATTCCAAAATTTGAGCAGACNCGTNAAGCCGCANTAAAGTCTGGNGCCTTGGGAAGTGGAATTTCAGGATCTGGNCCTTCAATATTTGCATTATCAAGAGGNATGCANACCGCAAAAAAAGTNGGNGAAGCNATGGCNGANGTNTANAAANANTTGNANTTANANCACCANTTNTACTTNTCTAAAATCAATACAGANGGNATNAAAATCTTAAGCCAATNATGAATTACTACAGNTTAAATTACAACTCCTCTACNGTAGGNTTTTTAGAAGCCGTCCGNAANGGACTTGCCCCTGATAGAGGATTGTATTTCCCNGAAACCCATCCCCTCACTACCNNAAGATTTTATTGAAAGTATCCCTGAACTTAGCAATCACGAANTGGCTTTTTCAGCAATCNCCCCTTTTATTGGTGAGGATATACCAGAAGATCGACTTAGAAGGATAGTTGAGGAGACCCTAAGCTTTGATTTCCCGATAGTACCCATTACTCAATCTATCGCAAGTTTGGAATTATTTCAAGGTCCTACACTTGCCTTTAAAGACGTTGGAGCCCGATTTATGGCTCGATGTCTAGCGTATGCTCATGAAGTTCAAGAGCAAAAAAAACTGACCATACTCGTTGCGACATCTGGTGATACAGGAGGTGCTGTAGCTGACGGTTTCTATAAAGTCAATGGAATTGATGTGGTTATTCTTTACCCCAAAGGAAAAGTGAGTGAGGTTCAGGAAAAACAACTGACCACTTTGGGTGAAAATATTACCGCATTAGAAGTCGATGGAACTTTCGATGACTGTCAAAATATGGTTAAATCTGCTTTTATTGATCCAGAACTTACCAATCAAGTTGCTTTGACCTCTGCAAATTCGATAAATATTGCCCGTTGGCTTGCGCAAATGTTTTACTTCTTTATAGCCTACAAAAACAGAACCAATCCCGAAAAAGATTTGGTGGTATCTGTTCCGAGTGGAAATTTTGGAAACTTATGTGCTGGAATCATGGCTCAAAAAATGGGTTTACCCATAAAACATTTTATTGCTAGTACCAATGTAAATGATACCGTACCAAGCTACTTAAGCACTGGGAATTACGTTCCAAAAAAATCGATTTCTACCCTATCTAATGCAATGGATGTTGGAGATCCAAGTAATTTCATTAGAATACAAAAATTATTCAACAACGATTTTCACAAACTAAAAAAGCTGGTAAGTGGATTTGCTTATACAGATCCTCAAACTAAAAAAGCACTTAAAGAAATTTATAAGACCAGTAACTATATTGCTGATCCTCATGGTGCAGTGAGTTATCTTGGTCTTAAGGACTATTTAAATTCACAAGAGAGGGATACGCATCAGGGTATCTTTTTTGAAACCGCACATCCAATTAAATTTGCCCCTACAGTTGAATCTACTCTAAAACTCGAGATCAACCCACCCAAACAAGTTGAAAGCCTTTTAAATAAACCCAAACTCAGTTTATCCATAAACGATTACAAAGCGCTTAAAGAATTCTTTTTAGCGCGTTAGTCTAGATTCAAATCAGGAAGTTTAAAGTCGTCCAAAGGGCTTTCTTCAGTCATGAGTTTTTCAATTTCATCCCAATCTCTTGGGGCTGCAGCAGATAGATTCACAGGACCGTTATCGGTTATGAGTATGTCATCTTCAATACGAATTCCTATATCCCACCATTTAGGATCACAAGGGCTTCCATGAGGAACGTAAATCCCGGGCTCTACAGTTATCACCATATTCGTGTCAAGATTTTGATACAAGCCTGGGTCGTGAACATCGAGTCCGATATGGTGGGCCACTCCATGAGGTAAATAGCGTCTNTATTCCTCTGGATTTTCAATTAGNCCTAAATCCATTAGTCCCTTTTGAACTACTTTATTACAAGCCTCACCAATTGCTCTAAAACTTGCTCCTTTTTGAGCAGCCTTTATTCCAGCATTTTGTGCATCATAAACGATTTTATAGAGTGCTTTTTGTTCAGGACTAAATTTACCCGAAACAGGAATTGTTCGGGTAACATCAGCGGTATAGCCATTGTACTCTGCGCCTAAGTCCATGAGGATCAGCTGATTTTTAAGGTCTGTTTTGTCATTGGTNATATAATGAAGTACACAGGCGTTATCCCCNGCCCCAACAATGGAAGGATATCCTTCATGTGCNGCACCATATTTNTTGTAAACAAGCTGNTGAATCCCTTGAACCTCACGNTCAGTCATCTCAGGATTTATGGCTTTCATCACCTCAATTTGCCCCTGTGCAGAAATTTGAATAGCCTTTTTAAGTAATCGAAGTTCTTCAGGTAACTTCTTCTCTCTCAAACTAGCCATTATAATAGAAAGTTGTTCGATGTCAAAATTATAATCGCGAGTAAGGTAGGCTGTTCTAGTTTTTAAATCCACTAAAGAAATCGTTTCCTGAGCATCTAAAAAATCTTTGATGATTGGATCCTCCAGAAGTGTTTNGTCCTGAGTAGCGTAATACGAAATCATACGTTTGATATTTGGTATTTGCTCAGTTTCAGCGGTTCTGATTCTTTGATATATAAGGTAACGTTGAGGGTCAAATTTGTCTGGATAGTTTATCGCACTTTTAAACTTTTGCTGCAGATCAAATAAATCACTTGAGTCGNTTTTATTGTCACGAACATCGTTNTTAAAGTCAAAAATCAATACNGTATCAAAACGNTCAAAAGCATGNGTTTCTTTAACAAACACTCTTTTATTTTCTACTCGATCAAATCCCATTTTGGTAGCACCTTCAACCCCTAATTGACGCCCATTCCACATTTCATTGCGTGCATCTCGTTCACGGACATATAATTTTTCATAATACAAGCCGTCNTCATCTTCTTGGGGTACATTATAAACCAATAAAACTGCGTGTGGTTCATTCCATCCAGTCAGATAGAAAAAATTGGGATCGGGATGATAGACATAGTCAGTGTCGTTAGATCGATTTCTTACGGGAGAAGAAAAGAATACGGCTACACTGTTGTCAGGTAATTTTTGTCGNAATTCAACCCGTCTATTTTTATGAAAATCNGCTGAAAGTTCCGACTTTTGTCCATTAGCATTTGGGGTATTAATTAAAATAAATACCNTCAAAAAAAGAANCNTGAAGGNCTTGCTTTTAAGTGCANAAAACATAAATAATTNATTTTTGNAATGAACTTATGAAAAAAACCACACTCTACAATACACATCTTGCATTGAATGCAAAAATGACATCCTTTGGTGGCTATGAAATGCCAATTCAATATACGGGTGTTAAAAAAGAGCACCTTAATGTTCGTAAGGCTCTTGGAGTCTTTGATGTTTCTCATATGGGTGAATTTTTTATCTCCGGACCTCAAGCATTTGAATTACTGCAAAAAGTTTGCAGTAATGATATTTCAAAAATTGCCATTGGAAAGGCACAATACAATTACTTTCCAAACGACAAAGGAGGTATTGTTGATGATTTAATCGTTTACCGTCTTGAAGAAACGGTTTATTTACTCGTTGTAAACGCTTCGAATATAAAGAAAGACTGGGAGTGGATACAAAAGCACAACAGCGCTTTTGGNGCTACATTGGAANATCGCAGTGATCAAACAGCATTACTGGCTATTCAAGGACCTAAAGCACTAGAAGCAATGCAAAAACTTACTCCAATCAATTTGAATGATTTGCCTTATTACGCNCATGCNACCGGGGTNTTTGCTGGATGCGNAAACACACTTATTGCCACTACAGGCTATACAGGTTCAGGGGGTATTGAAATTTATTTCCCTACTGGAAAAGCCCCTCAAGTTTGGGATGCTGTACTAAATGCGGGAGCTGATTTTGGAATCACTCCGGTAGGACTTGCTGCTAGAGATACACTCCGAACAGAAATGGGGTATTGCTTGTATGGAAACGAGATCAATGATAGTAGTTCTCCAATTGCAGCAGGCTTAAAATGGATTAGCAAACCTGAAAAAGGATGCNTCAATGCNGATCAAATAGAAGAAGAAATCAAAAATGGGACTCCTCAAAAGTTAGTTGGTTTTGTTATGGAGGGAAGGGCAATTCCAAGGTCAGGTCACGAATTAATCGATGAAAACAACCGNNTTATTGGTAAGGTAACNTCAGGNACNCAGTCNCCTANTCTTTCTCAGGGAATTGGTTTGGGCTATGTAGAAAAAGATTNTGCAAAATCGGGAANTGAAATCGGTGTTCNAATTAGAGAGAAATACTGCCCTGCCCAAATCGCCAAGCTACCTTTTATAAAATCTTAGCCCTTGAAGTCAATTCTTATNTTAGGTGGAAGTGGATTTATTGGCAACTGCCTCTATAAAGAATTANCGCCTTATTNCAATACNTTTGCAACCTACAATACCGCAAAAGGATATCAAAACAACCAACATTTTTTTCAATACTCTNTAGAACAAGNTAGTTTGGAATCCATTTTAAAAGAAGTCAAACCNAAGNTNATNATTTCAGCCTTAAGAGGAGATTTTAATGCCCAACTTGAAGCTCACNATTTCCTGATAAATCTTATAAAAAAAAGTNATTGTCGGATCCTNTTTCTTTCCTCNGCTAATGTCTTTGACTCNTTTGAACATTACCCCTCCTATGAATACGATAAAACTTTTTCAGAAAGTGTNTTTGGTCGTTTTAAAATCAAAATAGAAAATCAANTCATGCGTTTATCTGCTGGAAAGTATGTCATNGCAAGACTCCCTATGGTTTTTGGAATAAATGCGCCTCGAACACTTCAAATTGACCAAGCAATACACAACAATGAATCCATTGAGGTCTTTCCAAACTCAATTATTAATGTAAATAGTGATATACGATTGAGTCAACAAATTCATTATTTAATCAATCATAAAAAAACAGGNCTTTACCATTTGGGCAGTACCGATTTGATTTCACACTTTGACTTTATCAAAAATATTGTAGAACGGAGGCATCAGAAACCAGGCATATACAAACAAGTTTTTACTTCCAATACGATACGCTATATAGCAACCTTACCTAAAGAAAANAGGCTGCCAAATCATATTTTACCCTCCTACNTGGATGTACTCNACGATCTTACCATCAAGCAGATTGAGAACTAATTCAATTTTTTTATTTTAGCATGGCAATATAAAATTATGGGAAGAGCATTTGAATTTAGAAAAGCACGGAAAATGAAGCGTTGGTCAGCCATGGCTAAAACCTTTACACGAATNGGAAAGGACATTGTAATGGCTGTAAAAGAGGGTGGTCCTGATNCAGNTAATAACTCCAGACTACGTGCCGTAATTCAGAATGCTAAAGCCGCNAACATGCCCAAAGAAAACGTTGAGCGTGCTATNAAAAAAGCATCAGACAAAGACTCTGGGGATTTTAAAGAAGTACTCTTTGAAGGCTATGCCCCCCATGGAATTGCGGTGTTAGTCGAGACAGCTACGGACAACAACAACAGAACGGTTGCAAATATCAGATCTTATTTCAACAAAGCCAATGGGAACTTAGGAACTGCTGGTTCGGTGGAGTTTATGTTTGACCACAGTTGTAATTTTAGAATAAACGCCACGGGTCTCGATCCTGAGGAGATTGAACTTGAATTTATTGATTTTGGTGTTGAAGAAGTATTTGTAGATGACGACGGCATGCTGCTGTATGCCCCTTTTGAAAGTTTTGGTGAAGTTCAAAAAGAACTTGAAAAAAGAGAGTTCGAGATCCTTTCATCCGGCTTTGAACGTATTCCCCAATCTACTAAGCCTCTTGATCTAGAGGCTCAAGAAGAAGTACTTCAACTCATAGAACGCATCGAAGAAGATGAAGATGTACAGAATGTTTACCACACTTTGGAAATCAAAGAATAAAAGCTAATAACTTTTTTCCTTTGAAAAACCTTCGACCCCTTTAAAAAGCTGGTCTAGTGTCTTTAGGTCTTCAGCTTCGTCCTGAGTAGGGTAAAAGTTTGGGTGAACTACCACTTTTTTGTGTTTATAATTAAATGCAACAGGAACGATAGGGATCTGTAGTTTTTTAGCAATGTGATAATAACCCGTTTTGAGTTTAATGACTTTTTTTCGAGTCCCTTCAGGGGCCAAGGCAATTCGGAATTTTTTATGGGCATTAAACACAGCTGAGATTGCCTCTACTGACCCCCGATTTCCTGAGCGATCTACAGGTGCTCCTCCCAAACTTTTGAAAAACCAAGAAGTAAGAGGTGAAAACAATTCCTTTTTCCCCAAGAAATTAATTTGCTCTTTAGAAATACTGCGAACCATAAGACCCACAAAAAAATCCATCCAACTGGTGTGAGGAACTACTGCTACTATGTATTTAGGCAAAGTAGGGAAGCGTCCTATTAACTTCCAGTTTAAGAGTTTAAAAAATATAAAACGAGAAATTAAATTCCCCATAATCAATCAATACTAATAAAGTCCTCGTTAGGAAAACCCAATAAATACAAACGTTTTGTTGCACGAGTCATGGCCGTATACAACCAACGCAAATAATCTTTATTNGGTCCATCGGCAAGATAAGGCTTTTCAATAAAAACNTGTTNCCACTGTCCTCCCTGNGATTTGTGACAAGTCACTGCATAGGAATATTTAACCTGTAAAGCATTAAAAAAACGATTGTTTTTAACTTTTAAGAANTGTTTAAATTTGGANCGTTCTGATGCGTAATCTTCTAAAACAGCTTGATAAAGACGATTGCCATCTTNATAGGAAAGCGAGGCTGTTTCAGCTTTCANCGTGTCCAGCAACAATACGGTATCAAACGGCTTNTCGTCTGGNTAATCTACNAATTTGACACTNACTTCAGCAAAAGAAAATCCATAAAGTGCTTTACGCGAGTGTATGGATNAAATTTTAATTACATCTCCATTGGCAATAAAACCAGGANCAGATTCTGGAGCCANCCAAAAATAATTNTTNTTAACTACCATCAATTGATCTCCAACCGACAATTCATCTTCTANACCTAAAATTCTNNTCCTAATATTTTCATTATAACTATTTGCACGNTTATTCGATCGAACGATAAANACTGTTTGATCTACCCCCGATTCTGCAAAAGCAGATTCGATGGCTTCAAAAACATCCATTCCATTNTTGGNATAAAGGATGTCATCAGTNGCTGTAACATCAAATTTGAATTGGTCAAAAACCCCTTGATTGAGGTCAACTCTCAATTGAGTTGCGTTTTTCAAAATCCCCGAATCCTTTTCTTGGCGCACNACACCTTCNAATTCCACACTGTACACTTGATCAAAGTGAAATTGTCTCAATTCTTCTTCATCAAGAGCNGGACTTAAATCTAAATGAACAGGTGGTAATTGAGCTTGATCTCCAACAAAGAGTAACTTACATTGCTCTCCCCTACTGACNTANTGAACAACATCGTGCAAAAGAGATCCGTTTTCAAAAAGCTTAACATTTTGTCTGTCGTCCCCTATCATCGAAGCTTCATCAATTACAAAAAGTGTTTTTTTATATTTATTGGGTTTNAGCTGAAAACTCATTTTACCCCCTTTTTCTGCTTTGGGATAATAGATCTGTTTGTGGATGGTTCTAGCAGAAATTTTAGAATAAGTAGCCATCACTTTGGCGGCTCGGCCTGTAGGAGCCATCAGAACGATTTTAAAACTTGCTTTCTGGATATCCTTTACTAAAGNACTAATCAAAGTTGTCTTGCCCGTACCCGCATAACCCTTGAGAAGAAAAGCCGAGTTCTGCTTTTTNGAAAAAATAAAATTTGCGATGGCTGGAAACCAGAGTCGTTGTGATTNAGTAGGTTCAAANCCAAAACTTGCTTCAAGTTNNAAACGAAATTTTTCTGGAGTCATGGATTCTATCAAGTCGTTAAATATAATTCATTTTAAATACTTTTGTGATTCAAAAAAAATTGTAGTTTTGTTTTTATCAATAAAATAATACAATGAAATTAGGTATTCAAATCGTTTTGTGGATTNCGTCANTCTTTTTTGCATATAAGATTTATGACTCTATNANTGGACCTATCAAATTCAACCAAACTAAAAACGAGCGCTATGCAAAAGTCATAGACCGTTTAAAAGATATACGCAAGTCTCAAATTGCTTANAAAGATGTTAAAGGTNCTTTTTCTAACAATTTTGATAGCTTAGTNAAATTTGTAGATGAGGGTTACTTTACATTAATNGAAAAAAGAGACTCCTCTTACATGGAATATGACAGAACCTATCGTATCGATATGCTTCGTGAAGTCATCGTGATTGACACACTAGGTNCGGTTTCGGTAAAAGANTCTCTTTTCANAAACACAAATCGCTATCANGANATGGCCTATATTCCAATNGATGGAGTTNGAGATAGCATGTTTACTATNAACGCAGAGGTTATCAATAAGAATGGCTACAATGTTCCAGTCTTTGAGGTCAAGGTGTCCAAGAATGTANTCCTTTTTGATCAGAACGCNGATNTTGTCCAACAAGAAAACGAAACAGTTTCTGTGGACGGTGTAAATGGTTCTNCAATTGTTTTAGGCTCATTNAGTAATGTGAGTACTAACGGAAACTGGCCGACCATTTTTGATGCCAAGCAAGAATAANAGCATNACATTTACAGATTCATCCATTCACTTATTTGTGGATGGATTTTCTTTTTGTACCTCTTCCAAAACAGAATTTATCCCTACTCCTAACGGAGATCAAGATTTTAAGTCCGCACTGACCGAATTGCTGGAGTTCTACCCTAAAGGAACTTTTGANAAAACACAAATCNTTTCTTATCATCAGCCCTCAACCTTTGTTCCAACAGTTTTTTTTGACAAAAAACTTCTTCCTAACTATTTNCGTTTTCTTGGAAAAATAAATACNGATTCAGTAATTAATTTTGATGAGCTTAAAGAAGAGCANAGCNTAAATATTTATGCTTTACCCAAATCCAAACTGGAAATTATCAATAATGAAATTAGTGAAAGCAGCTTNTGTCATTACAATTCANTGCTCTATAGTGAGGTAAGGGTTTTGTCAAAGGTTCCTGAAAAAGGTCATCAACTTTTTGTTCATCTCCAACAAGGTGGAATGGACNTNTACCTAAGTGAAAAGGAATCAATTTTATTTCAAAATCATTTCAGGGTAAAAAACGAAGATGANTTTCTCTACTATCTGTTTTTTGTAGTGGAACAGTACNAACTCAGTTCTGATTCCTTCCAAATTATTTTTTTGGGACAAATACANGCGTTTGATAGCTATTACAAAGCCATAGCGCAATATCATTCTAATATNCGTTTTGAGGAGAGTGAAACTTGTAGCTCACTCGAGATNGANCAGCATCCAGCTCCTTTTTTTGCTCAATCTTATACCTGATGCGTATTATCTCGGGGNTCCATAAAGGAAGAAGAATTGTCGCACCTAAAAAANTACCCGTNAGGCCAACCACAGACNGATCAAAAGAAGCCTTATTCAATATTCTTCAACATCAANTTNAGTTCAATAAATTAANNATACTCGATTTATTTGCAGGTACAGGAAGTATCAGTTATGAATTTGGCTCAAGGGGTGTCACACAACTTACTGCCGTAGATAAGAATAGGCACTGNATCCAATTTATTCAAGGCACTTCGAACGCTCTCTCTTTGAATATCGCAGTGGTTCAAAAAGATTGCTTGACCTTTCTAGAAAACGACCAATCCAAATACAANTTAATCTTTGCTGATCCGCCTTATGCATTTGAATTAGANACATATAAATCATTAGTTGATCTAGCTCAAAAAAGACTNNACAANGANGGACAACTCATCATTGAACACTTCAATAAAATNGAACTTTCTTCANTTGAAGGNTTTGACTNCTCTCGGAATTACGGAAGTACAACTTTTTCATTTTTTAAAGAATAAAAAAATGCAGGCCNATAAGCCGGATTCTGTCGAGTCTTATCATTTATCTGGATGTAAAATTACTTTTACATTCTAGCCACCTACCCGTCTACATTGGGCGAGCAACCCTTAATTGTAGAACTACTTGGNGTTGCACCGCATAGAGTTTACCTGATTTCACTACAGCCGAACTGTACTTGCTTTCTGTTGCACTGGTCCGCTCCGAAAACGGAGGACGGGTGTTACCCGCTATACTGCTCTGTGGTGTCCGGACTTTCCTCTTTTCTCATAAAAAGAAAAGCGATAAGATGGCCTGCGGAGCAAAGTTAGCCTTTTGTTGATAATTAACAGGGAATATCTTCCAACTTAGGAATGAATACAAAAACTGATTTTTATATTTGTCTTAATGGAGGTTTTTGTTGTTTCTGCGCTAAAATACCGTCCTACAACTTTTGAAGAAGTCGTAGGTCAACAAAGTATTACCCAAACTCTTAAAAATAGTTTGGAAAAAGACCAATTGGCTCAAGCACTATTATTTTGCGGGCCAAGAGGAGTAGGAAAAACCTCTTGTGCGCGAATACTTGCCAAACAAATCAATAAATCGTCTCAAGCCGAGCCTACAGAGGACGATTACGCATTTAACATTTTTGAACTTGATGCTGCCTCTAATAATTCAGTAGAAGATATACGCAAGATAAATGAGCAAGTTCGTATTCCTCCTCAAGTAGGTTCACACAAGATTTACATCATTGATGAGGCACATATGCTTTCTAACCAAGCTTTTAACGCTTTTTTAAAAACCCTTGAGGAACCGCCAAAGCACGTCATCTTTATTCTTGCAACAACTGAAAAAAATAAAATTATTCCAACCGTTTTATCTAGGTGTCAAGTCTACGATTTCAAAAGAATATCGGTCGGTGATATTCAAAATTATCTTGTCAAAATAGCACAGGATAGGAAATTGGATTTTGAAGAAAGTGCCTTGTATTTGATTGCCCAAAAAGCAGAAGGTGCCCTTCGCGATGCGCTTTCTATTTTTGATCGTATGGTCAGTTTTACACAAGGTAATTTATCTGCCAAAACTGTAGCGGACAACCTCAACCTTTTAGATCATCAAACCTATGCTGATTTAGGGAAAATTATTTTTAAAAACGATATTCCAGGTATTTTAAAGGCCTATGATGGTCTTCTCCAAAGAGGTATCGATCCTTTACAATTCATAAAAGGTTTAGGAGATTTCTTTAGGCATTTGATGTTGGCAAAAGACTCCAATACCCTGGCATTAATGGAACTGGGAGAAGATGTGAAAAAAAACTATCAAAAGGAAACCGAACCTTTATCTACCGACTACCTTCTCGATGCCATTGCATTGATCAATACTTCTGAAGTAAATTACAAAAGTGTCAACAATAAAAGAGTTCATGTTGAACTCGCTCTTATGCAGTTAGCCTCTCTCCATTTTAATGGAGAAAAAAAAAAGGCTTCATCATCCCATCTCAGCTAGCGAATAAAATCGATTCTTCTGGTGTAAAATTGAAAGTAAAGGAAGAACTGGTTCCAAAAAAGCAGACTTTAAAAGAAGAAAAGGTGCTTGAGCAAGAGATGCCAGCAGTGCAAACAGATCCCAAGCCCTACAGCAATTCTGAAGAAACACTTCCACTTGTTAATGAGGAAACACCACAGAAGTCATCTCCAAAAAAAATCCCCACTCCTAATCAAGAAAACTTAAAAAAAGCGGTTTCAGGATTTTCATTGTCTAGTATTGCTTTAAAAAAGGCCGCAAAAAAAGCGAGTACTCCTGTAATTGAAGAAGAAAACCTCCCTGAGGACTCCTTCGAAAAAGAAACCCTCCAAAAACTATGGAATGAGTATACGGAAAATTTAAAAAACGAGGGCAAACACAATATCGCCTCTATTATGCAAATGCATCAGCCCGATTTAACAGAGCAATCTACTGTACAATTTGCAGTAGCAAACGATATGAATAAGGTTGAAATGACTCGAGAAATGGAACAACTGCTTCCTTTTTTAAGAGAACAATTAAACCATTACGGTATTAAAATCAATCTCAACATAATTGAGAACATTAAAGAAGAATCGGTGTTTTCTCCACAAGAAAAATACCAACATCTAGTAAAAATCAATCCTGCTTTGGATACCTTACGTAAAAATTTTGATCTTGAATTTTAATTATGTTAGGACTTAAACTCCCTACTGATCCTCGATGGGCAAATGTTGCCAAGAAGAATATTGAAGAAATACTAACCGACCACGCCTATTGCGAGCAAAAAGCAGCAAGTACCGCAATTTCCATGATCATTGGGTTTCCACAATTTCCTGAGCTTGTCTCTGCGATGACAGATTTGGCTCAAGAAGAAATGAGTCATTTTAAAATGGTACACGACTTGATTCTTGAAAGAGGACTTGTACTGGGGCGAGAGCGAAAAGACCCCTACGTCATTCAATTGCGTTCGTTTTTCCCCAAAGGAGGGTCTAAAACAGATCATTTAGTTCACAAGCTGCTTTGTGCAGCCTTAATTGAGGCAAGAAGCTGTGAAAGGTTTAGAATTTTATCTGAGGAATTGGAAGATCCCAAATTGAGAAAATTTTACCGTAAACTGATGATTAGTGAAGCCAATCACTATACTTTATTTTTAAAGTTTGCTCGAGATTTTGGGAAATCAAGGGATGTAGTAGATCAAAAATGGGAGGCACTACTCGACTTTGAAGCTTCAATTATTAAGACTTTAGGAGACCAGGAGACCATCCACGGCTAACGAATTTGCTTCTTTTTAGTCTTACACAATTCGCGTATCATTCCATCGGAAAGTCCAACTTTAGGTACATAAACAACCTTCGCCCCTGTCCATTTTAAAGTACGCAAAAACAGCATAGCTGCTGGTAAAATAACATCTGATCGGTCAGGGTTTAAACCGTATTGTATGATCCGTTCTTCATAAGTCAATTTACTAAGCCTAGTATAGAGGGCACTCAGTGTTAAATAAGTGATGGGACGACTATCCTTAATACCTGCCATTTTGTGCAATTTGTTGATATTTCCACCTGTACCGAGTAAATAGACTTTTGAATAATATTGAGTATGGGATTTTACCCAAGCTTCAGCACGTTCCCAAAGCTCCTCTGATACCCCGTCATTTAACAATCTTACTGTCCCAATTTTAAAGGATTTAGAATGAGTTCTTTTTCCATTTATNAGAATGCTAAACTCCGTACTTCCTCCGCCCACATCGACATAGAGAAAGGTTTTGTCNAGCCCTACAGAATCAAANACATTAGTGTTGGAAATAATTTTGGCCTCTTTTTTACCGTCAATGATTTCAATTTTAATTCCAGACTTACTCCAAACCTGCTTAACAACTTTTTTTCCGTTTTCAGCCTCTCTCAATGCAGAAGTGGCAAAGGCAAGATAATCCTTAACCCCGTGAACTTTCATCAGCATTTTAAACGCTTTCATAGATTTGACTATACGCTTTTGATTTTTTTTGGAAATAGAACCGCTAGTGAAGGAATCTTCTCCAAGGCGAATGGGAACNCTTACTAAAGCATTCTTTAATANAATNCGNTCCTTTTCGTGATCNACNACATTTGATACCAACATTCTGATNGCATTAGAACCGATATCGATTGCTGCGTACTTCCTTATCTTCATCTANGACTTTTTTCAGTNTAGTAGTCGTNTATCTTCCACTGTGATCGGATTTCCTCCTTACCGTTTTCAACAAATAAGTTTTGCCCTTGACCATTGATTTTACGTGCCTTAACATTATCATTCCATGCAATTTCAAAAACGTCTTGAATCTCCTGTTTTAAAATACTGTCATAAATNGGAACTGCGACCTCTACCCTATTCTCAATGTTTCTCGTCATAAAATCGGCAGAAGAAAGGTAAACCTTTGAATCTCCTGCATTTTCAAACATATAAACTCTTGGATGCTCTAAATACTTATCTACAATACTGATGACCTCNATGTTTTCACTCATTCCTTTTACTCCGGGAATCAAACAGCAAATCCCTCTNACAATCATTTGTATAGGAACACCCTCACAACTGGCTTCATAGAGTTTTTCAATCATTTTAAAGTTGGTTATTGCATTGAGTTTCANCCGAATTCCACTTGGTNNGCCAGCCTTGTGGTTTTCAATTTCTTGATTGATCATGCGCACCACAGTATTGTGAGTNTAATGCGGAGAGACTATTAGATGTTTGTACTTTTTAAGTTTGTAATGAACTTGCAAAAAATTAAAAACTTTATTTACCTCTTTAAGAATCTTTTGATTGGAGGTAAGCAAAGTGTAATCGGTATAGATCTTCGCTGTGTCTTCATTAAAATTACCCGTACTGATAAATCCGTATCGCTTTTTCTTACCGTTTACATTTTTTTCAATTAGTCCTATCTTAGAATGCACTTTCAAACCTGGTATTCCAAATATAAGTTGGACACCNGCTGCTTCCATTTGTTCAGCATANGTNATGTTATTTGTTTCGTCAAAGCGAGCTTGAAGTTCAATTTGAACCAATACTTTTTTACCATTTTTTACTGCATTAATCAATGCACTTGCTACGTTTGATAGTTTAGAAAGACGATAAATTGTNATTTTAATAGTAGTAACNTCGGNATCCAATGCAGCCTCTCTGAGAAACTTGATCAGATACGAAAAACTGTGATAGGGTGTATACAATAAAAAGTCCTTCTTATCTANAGCCTTAATTATACTTTTCTCAAGAGACAANCCAGGAATCGGCACTGNATCGACCTTNTCGTATTGCAAATTTTGATTTTTAAACTGAGGAAAGTTCATATAATCCCTCCGATGGTGGTAACGACCTCCAGGAATCAAACTATCNTTGCTATCCATCCCCAAAATTTGCTTGACAACCTCTAAGGTATCTTCTGCAATTTCTTTGTCATAAACCAAACGAACCGGTTCAGCCAAGATTCGTTCTCGTACACTTTCTACAATTTTGTTGATATAACTCTTAGAAACATCCCCTTCCATGTCTAATTCTGCATCACGGGTGACCTTGATCATGTGGGCAGAAATCGATGTAAAATCAAAGAAATTAAAAATTAAATCAAAATGATAACGAATCAAATCATCCAAAAACATCACGTATTGTTTTTCTCCCAACTGGGGTAAAACAATAAAGCGATCCAAATCCTTGGGGATTTCAATCAAGGCAAACTTTGTTTTTGGAGTTTCACNATTTGTNAATGTTAATTTAACGGCTAAAAAGGCTTGATTNTCAGAAAAATCTTGAGTTTCCTTATCANAAATCATGANTGTCATAAGGGCAGGACTCACTTTTTGAATAAAATATTCTTTTAAAAAAGCTTTGTGCTCATCCAAAACTTGATTTTCATTGACAANGTAGATCTGNTCTTTTTCTAATTCNTTTTCAATTNCGCTGAGGATTTGAACACTCTCTTTTTGCTGTTCGATTACTTTTTGAGTAATCATTTTCAATAATTCCGTTGCGCTTTCACCTCCAAAAATCTTTTTTCCAGTTTTTTCAGATTGCGCAATCCGCTGAACAGTAGCGTATCGTACTTGGAAAAATTCGTCTAAATTATTCGAAAAAATTCCGATAAACCGAAGTCGATCTAACAGTGGTACATTTTGATGCGCCGCCTCTTGGAGGACTCTAGCATTAAAATCTAACCAACTCATTTCTCTATTTATAAATCGCGGCTGCTTAGCTTTACTCATTTCAAAATATCTTTTGGAAGACCGATTTGTGCCTGACCGTTTTGAATATGCTCCCACTGGTTTTGTTCAAACTGAATTTGAGCCCATGCGGCAGTAGGTAGGTGATCTAAATTGGTTGTAGACAAAGTACTCACTACTTGGGTAAATGCAGGATTGTGTCCAACGCAAATAACCTTGGAATAGTGATCCGGTAAAGATTTTATGAAATTAATTAATTGGGAAACTTCGAAAGTATAAAGCTGTTCTCTCAAATTGAGAAACTCAAAAGGCATTTGGACTTGGTGCATCATAATACAAGCTGTATGCATCGCCCTATTGGCCGGACTTGAAAACACTACTTCAAAACTTTTAAAATGTTCAGAACAGGCTGTTGCCATTCTTTTTATTCTATTAACTCCTACTTCAGTAAGGCTTCTATTCCGATCCTCAACTAAAGATTCCCAAGATGATTTTGCATGTCGTAATAGAAGTAATTCTTTCATTCTTAGGGCGCTAAACGTTCAATATTCCAAAAACTACCCTGCCATTGGCAGCGGATACGGTCGTGTAAACGATTGGGGCGTCCCTGCCAAAATTCAATACATTTTGGCACTACTGCATAACCGCCCCAGTGTGTTGGACGATCAACAGCTTTATCTTGGAATTCTATCTCTAAAGCTTCTAATTTGGCTTCTAAAATAGAGCGATCTGTAATGACCTTACTCTGCTCTGAAACTATAGCACCCAACTGACTTCCTTTTGGACGGCTTTTAAAATAATCATCCGAGGTCGAGGCTTCCAATTGTTCAGCCACGCCCTTGACAATGACTTGACGTTCCAAAGCAGGCCAGAAAAAGCTGAGTCCTACTTTAGCATGATGAGCTATGGAAAGACCCTTTTCACTTTGGTAGTTGGTATAAAATACAAAACCTTCCTCCGTCAACGCCTTGAGTAAAACGACTCGCGCCTTGGGAAAGTCATCCAAACCAAGAGTGGCAAGCATCATCGCATTTGCTTCCTCAATTTCTGGATGGTGNTCTGCTTCATCAAACCAAGTCCTAAAAAACTGNAAGGGATCATTGGNAATGTCCNCTGCTGTCAACTCATNCTTGGTATAACTTTTTCGNANATGTCCTAGGTCTTTTTCTTTCATTGGAAGTGCAATTTACAACCCATTTAACTTATATGGAATAGCTTTTTAAATCTTCAGATAAAATTACGTTTTCAAAAATTGGAGAAGCTTCTTCAATAAATTCATTTTTATCGCTGTAGCGATTTGAATAATGCCCTAAAATTAATTGTTTTACTCCCGCTTTACTCGCAATTGTAGCGGCTTCTTTTGCAGTACTGTGCTTTGTCTTTATTGCCAATTCTTTATGCTGCTCTAAAAAGGTTGACTCATGATACAACACATCGACTCCCTTTATTCGCTGAACTAGCGCTTCATTATAAGCCGTATCACTACAAAAGGCATATCTTTTAGGCACATCAGGAGGAAGTGTTAGTTGGCTATTTGTAAATGTCTTACCATCCTCCAAGCTTATGTCCTTACCTTCTTGTAATTGGGCAAAATGAAAAGGCTTTAACTCTAAGTCATTAATTGCCTCTGAATCGATTTTTCTCACACTGGACTTGGTCGTAAAGAGAAATCCATTGGTATAAACTCTATGGTCAAGGGGTAGTGTACTTACACTAATATTTTCATCTTCGTATATGGACACGGCTTCATCATCCTCAAGCTCAATAAAATGCAGCTCATAATCAGTCCATGACTTGGCCAATTTCAATTGGAGGGTAATGATCTCTTTAATCCCTTTTGGACCATAGACTGTTAGGGGAGCTGTTCTTCCCAAAAGACGAAACGTACTAATCAATCCTATGAGTCCATAGAAGTGATCTCCGTGTAAATGAGAAATAAAAATATGTTGCACTCGTGAAAACTTAATTTTTGATTTTCTCAATTGCATTTGGGTCCCTTCTCCACAGTCAATTAAAAATAAATTACCTTTTACCTCTAGGAGTTGGGAAGTGGTGTGTTTATTTTCTCTTGGTGTAGCAGAATGACAACCTAAAATAGTGAGTTTCATCATCTTTAAAAGCCTAAATCACGTTGCATTCTTTCAAAAGAAATAAAATCTTGTGCTTCTTCTTGAGTGGGAACTACATTCCAATCCATAGCCAAACTATCTAGATCTGATTTTAAAACCAATACCACTAGGGTCCTGCCCTTGGAATCAATAATAGCTTTTATATTCTCCAAAACCATTAAGTCTAAAAGGCTATTCGTACAATCAATTATCAAATCAAACGCTTGATCGCCGCTGAGCTGCTCCATACAGCTATTTTTCTCTTGATCGAGTTGTTCTGCTGTCACATTTCCGATCTCATTATCGTCTATATGAATCATGCTATTGGAATATTGAGTTTGGAAGCTAGCAAATAGATTATCGCCATACGGATAGCGACTCCATTTTCTACTTGATCTAAAATGATGGCCTGGTCTGAATCGGCAACCTCACTACTAATCTCAACCCCTCTATTGATGGGTCCTGGATGTAAGATTACGATCTCTTTACGCAGCGACTTGATTCGATCACTGGTTAATCCAAAGTTTTGGCTGTATTCTCGGGTTGAAGGAAAATAATTCAAATCCATTCTTTCGTTTTGCACTCGTAACATATTGACTGCATCACACCATTTCAATGTTTGAGAAAAGTCTGTAGAAACCTTAACCCCGAGTGAATCAATATGCTTTGGAAGTAGGGATTTTGGCGCACAGACCTGTATTTCAGCATTCAGCATTTTCAACGCATAAATATTTGACAAAGCTACCCTTGAGTGCAAAATATCACCTACGATAGCGATTCTTTTGCCTGAAAGGTCACCAAACTTCTCTTGCAGAGAAAAAGCATCTAATAGAGCTTGTGAAGGATGCTCATGAGTTCCATCACCAGCATTGATGATGCAAGAATCCACACGTTTAGATAAAAAGTGGGCAGCCCCTGGGTGAGGGTGACGAATAACGACCATATCCACCTTCATAGCGAGGATATTGTTTACTGTATCCACTAAGGTCTCCCCTTTTTTAACAGAGGATTGATTGGCTGAAAAATTGAGTACATCAGCACTCAGTCTTTTTTCTGCCAATTCGAAAGAGAGTTTGGTACGGGTACTGTTTTCGAAAAATAAATTGGCAATGGTGATGTCCCTTAAGCTGGGTACTTTTTTAATCGGTCTGTTGATTACCTCTTTAAAGTGCTTGGCTGTTTCAAAAATCAAGTGTAAGTCTTCCTCCTGAAGGTATTTTATTCCCAAAAGATGTGAAACACTTAATGCTTTCATTCGAGGTGTTTTTCTAGGTATACTGTATTTTCGGTTTCTTTTTCAGACCATACAACTTTTACTTTATCCCCTTGTAGCGCATCAATTTGTGCTCCGAGATAATCCGGTTGTATGGGCAAATGTCTGCTGAATCGCCTATCTACTAAAACCAATAGCTCAATTGATTTTGGTCTGCCATAAGTATCAATTGCGGTTAAGGCTGATCGTATGCTCCGTCCAGTAAACAGTACGTCATCTATCAAAACCACATCTTTCCCCTCTACAGATTGATTCATGATTGTAGCGTTAGCATTGAGCGGGCGCTCACTACGTCTAAAATCATCTCGGAAAAAGGTAGTGTCTAGTTTACCTATTTTAGGCTGGTCAATACCTGATTTGATTAACAATTTAACTAAGCGGTCGAGTAATAAAGTTCCTCTGGGTTGCAATCCAACGAGTANAGCATTTGAAAAATCACNGTGTCGTTCTATCAGTTGATAACAAAGCCGGTTTAGAATGATGTTAATCTTTTTATCGCTAAGTAGCACTTTTGGCTTCATCTTCTGAATAATGGTACAAAAATAGGTGTTTCTCCACGATAAAAAAAACCCTCCAAAAGGAGGGTTTTAACTCATTAAGCAAGAAAACAAATTTAATTATTCGTTATCCATTTGCTCTTTTAGATTNGCTAAAGCGTCTAAATCTCCAAGAGTTGCTTTATCTGCATTAGAAGCAGCTACCTTTTTAGCAGCACGCTTTACATTTTTCATCTCTTGTTCTCTAAAGGTTACTGTATGAGAAGCCACAACTCTTTTGAATTCTTTAGAGAATTCAATGATTTTAAATTCTGCNTCTTCTCCTTTGTTTAGTTTATTNCCGTCTTCTTTTTCTAAATGACGCGACGGAACAAATGCAACAATATCATCATTAAAATGAATGGTAGCNCCTTTGTCGACGATTTCAGTAATTGCAACTGTGTGAGTTGAATCGACTGCAAACTCTTTTTCGTATTTATCCCAAGGATTATCCATGGTTTGTTTGTGTCCTAAACTCAGTTTACGACCTTCCACATCCAATTCAAGAACAATTACATCAATTTTATCTCCTAGGGTTAAGACCTCAGAAGGATGCTTTACTTTCTTAGTCCAAGATAGATCAGAAATATAAACCAAACCGTCAATTCCTTCTTCTAATTCAATAAAGACCCCGAAGTTGGTAAAATTCCTTACCAGTCCAGAATGTTTAGAACCAATTGGGTACTTTGAAGTAATGTCTGTCCATGGATCTGGTGTAATCTGCTTGATCCCGAGAGACATTTTTCTAGATTCACGATCCAAGGTTAAAATTACAGCTTCAACTTCATCGCCTACATTNACAAAATCTTGCGCAGATCTTAAATGTGTTGACCANGACATTTCAGATACGTGTATCAATCCTTCAACACCCTCTTCAATTTCAACAAAAGCNCCGTAATCAGCGATTACAACAACTTTTCCTTTAACNTTATCTCCTTCTTTAAGCGTTTCAGAAAGTTGATCCCATGGGTGAGCACTCAATTGCTTAAGACCCAGTTGAATTCTTGATTTATTGTCATCAAAGTCAAGTATTACAACATTTAACTTTTGATCCAATTCTAGAATCTCACTTGGGTGATTGATACGGCTCCATGAGAGGTCGGTAATNTGAATTAATCCATCTACCCCTCCNAGATCGATAAATACTCCGTAGGAAGTGATGTTTTTAACAGTTCCTTCGAGTACTTGACCCTTTTCAAGCTGACCAATAATTTCTTTTTTCTGCTCTTCAATATCGGCNTCNATCAATGCTTTGTGAGAAACTACAACATTTTTAAATTCATGGTTGATTTTAACCACTTTGAATTCCATTGTTTTNTNTACATANTGNTCGTAGTCACGAATTGGTTTAACATCAATTTGAGAACCTGGNAANAAGGCTTCAATACCNAATANATCGACNATCATTCCTCCTTTAGTTCTACACTTTACAAATCCACTAACGATTTCTCCGTTATCATGGGCATTGTTTACACGATCCCAAGCTTTGATAACACGTGCTTTTCTGTGAGATAAAACCAGCTGACCAGTTCTGTCCTCTCTCATATCAACGATTACCTCAACCTTATCACCTACTTTTAGATCGGGNTTGTAACGGAATTCGTTAAGNGAGATTACCCCTTCAGACTTGGCGTTGATNTCAATGATCGCCTCACGNTCGGTCATGTAAACAACCTCTCCTTCGATGACNTCATCATCTGCAGTATCTACAAAGTTATCTTTAACTAATTTTTCAAATTCATCCAATTGTTTGTCTTCGATAACATCAATACCTTCTTGGTAATTGTGCCAGTTAAAGCTGGATAAAAATTCAGCCTGAGCTGNTGCTNTATCTTGTGCAGAAGGCTTGTTGTCGTCCTTTACTGCTACATCTTCNGTAGTATCTGCAACTTGAGCTNCAGCTACCGCCTCGGTTGTTTCTANAGNTACTTCTTNTTTTGGAGCTTCTACTTTTTCCTTTTTAGGGGCTGCTTTTTTAGGGGCTGCTTTTTTAGGNGCGGCTTTTTTGGCAGCTGTCTTTTNTNCAGNTTCCTTTTTTGGAGNAGCTTTTTCAGCTTTAGCNGTAGTCTCTTTTTTTGNAGTGGTNTTTTTNGGAGCAGCTTTTTTAGCAGTTGCTTTTTTTGCTGTGGGTTTCTTGGTTTCAGCACTTTCTTCAGCGGCTGATTTTTCGGTAGGTTTTTTGGCCATTTCCGAGGATTTTGTATTCTGCAAACGGGAATGCCTTAGTTGCGATTACAGAAGCTGTTTGTGTATTTTATACATTGCTTTTCGGCTTTCCTACCAACAAAAAGCTTGCAAATATACCTCTAATGGCTTGATAAACAAATATTTTATCTGTTTTTTATCATTGCTCAATGGATCCGTTTTAGCACTTGTGCGTACAATTGATCAAACACCTGCTCTATAGTGAGGTCACTTACGTCAATCTCAACTGCATCCTCAGCCTTTAACAAAGGAGCAAATGCCCTACTAGTATCTTGACTATCACGAGCTTTAACACTTGAAAGTACCTCGTCGTAGGATTCTTGAAGACCGGCTTGCAATTGTTCTTGGTGTCTTCTCTTAGCACGGACTTCTGGAGTTGCCGTCAAAAAGAATTTACATTCTGCTAGTGGAAAAATTACAGTTCCAATATCTCGGCCATCCATGACTATACCTTTATCAACTCCGAGTGCTTTTTGCTGTTTGCTTAAAAAAGATCGTACATCTTCTTGAGCGGCTACCTTACTTACGTATTCATTAATTTTTGGATCACGAATGGTCTGACTTACATTAACTCCATTTAAAAAAGTCTGTTGTTTGCCCGCACCGCCTTCAAAATGAATTTTGATCTGATCTAATGAACGACACAATAAATCCATATCTACGCTTCCTTTGGATTCCTGCTCTAATGCAAAGAGAGTNACAGCTCGATACATCGCACCTGTGTCAACATAAGTGTAATTTAATGCATTTGCAAGACGTTTTGCCTGNGTGCTTTTGCCTGTTGCAGCATAACCATCAATTGCAATGATCAATTTATTCATGGNTTAAAAATAGCATTTAATTTCTAGGATGNGATTAAACGCTTGGCGTTAANAACCTTTTGGGCAGTAACAGCTATGGCAATTACCTCGTGCATTTCAGACNNATANTGAAACTTTAATCCTTTTANGTATTTAGGGTTGATCTCTTCTATGTCTTTTTTNTTTTCCTTGCACAAGATGATTTCTTTGATTTTAGANCGTTTAGCGGCAAGTATTTTCTCTTTAATCCCACCCACAGGAAGCACTTTACCTCTTAAGGTGATTTCGCCTGTCATTGCTAAACTTTTCTTTACCCTTTTTTGTGTAAANAGGGANACTAACGAGGTCAACATGGTTATTCCTGCACTNGGTCCATCTTTNGGGGTAGCTCCTTCAGGTACGTGTATNTGANTATTGTATTCGTCAAATTTAAATTCAGAAAGTCCCATGTGCTCGGCATTTGCCTTAATGTACTCCATGGCAATGGTTGCNGATTCTTTCATNATTTTACCCAAATTCCCAGTTATANTTAAACTTCCCTTTCCTCTGGAGATTGCTGACTCGATAAANAGTATATCACCNCCAACAGATGTCCANGCCAAACCGGTAACCACNCCTGCTACATGGTTATTTTCATACAGATCTCTATGAACCTTCACNGGGCCTAATATCTCAGTTAAATCCTCAATANTTGGTGAATTGTTGTAATCCTCTTCCATCGCTAAGGATTTGGCTGCAAAACGCACNGCTTTGGCCACTTGCTTTTCCAGACCTCTAACCCCAGATTCTCGGGTATATCCCTCAACTATTTTTTCTAAAACAGCTTTTTTTAGATTTAATTGAGTTTTTTTCATCCCGTGCTCTTTTAACTGTTTTGGNAATAAAAACTTTTGTCCAATAGCAGTTTTCTCTTCTATGGTATAACCGCTAACNGAAATCATTTCCATACGATCTCTNAATGCTCTATGTACAGGGGCTAAGCTATTGGCTGTTGCAATAAACATGACTTTAGATAGGTCATACCCCATTTCAAGNAAATTATCGTAAAAGCTGGTGTTTTGTTCNGGATCTAGGACTTCCAATAAGGCTGCAGCAGGATCACCTTGGGCACTGGTAGCCAACTTATCAATTTCATCTAAAACAAATACAGGATTTGAAGTCCCAGCTTTTTTTAAACTTTGAATGATACGACCAGGTAACGCGCCAATATAGGTTTTTCGATGCCCTCTTATCTCCGCTTCATCGCGCATACCTCCTAAAGAAATACGAACATACTCTCGCCCCAAGGCTTCGGCTATGGACTTNCCTAAAGAAGTCTTCCCAACACCNGGAGGACCGTGTAAACATAAAATTGGAGATTTCATATCGTTTCGCAACTTCAAAACAGCAAGGTATTCTATCACTCGTTTTTTTACCTCTTCCAATCCAAAATGATCGCGATCTAAAATNNTTTGAGCACGTTTCAAATCAAAATTATCTTTAGANTAGATTTCCCAGGGAAGGTCAAGNACCAAATCTAAATAGTTNCGCTGAACAGAATANTCAGCTACTTGAGGATTCATNCGTTGCAATTTCATCAACTCTTTNTCAAAATGCTTTGCTACCTCTTNGCTCCATTGTTTTTCTGCNGCANGTGCTCGCATTTCTTCTACCTCTTCTTCATANGATACACCCCCCAACTCTTCTTGGATAGTCTTCATTTGTTGATGGAGATAATATTCGCGTTGTTGGGTNTCCATTTCAGAGCGAACACGAGACTGNATATCATTCTTTAAAGCCAACTTCTGGTATTCTTCGTTCATATGCTTTAAACAAGTTAAAGCACGCTGATGCAAACTTACTTCAGTTAAAATTTTTTGNTTTTCATTGACTGAAACGTTCATATTTGAAGCTACAAAATTGACCAAAAAAGAAGGCGTTTGTATGTTTTTGATTGCAAAAGCTGCTTCTGTAGGAATGTTTGGGTTCTCTTGTATAATTTGAAGAGCCAAATCTTTTATCGTATCAATAGTAGCCAAGAATTCTTTATCATCTGTATTGGGAAGTTCATCTTGAACAGGATCAATTTCAGCTCTCAGATAAGGTTGTTCTTCNGTTATGGANTTGATTTTAAAACGCTTTTTCCCTTGAATAATGATCGTTGTATTTCCNTCTGGCATTTTTAAAACCCGTAAAATTTGTGCGACTGTTCCCATTTGGTAAATNTCTTGTGCACCAGGGTTTTCCACATCATCATTGCGCTGTGCCACTACCCCGATTATCTTATCGGATTTATTGGCGTCTTTAATCAACTTAATCGATTTATCACGCCCTGCTGTAATTGGGATTACTACTCCTGGAAAAAGTACTGTATTTCTGAGNGGTAATATNGGNACTGCTTTAGGAAGNACTTCGTTTTCTAAAGCCTCTTCGTCTTCTGTGGTCATTAGCGGAATTAAATCCGCATCAGATTCTATATCTTGCAGTGACAANTTGTCAATTGTATTGAAAAGGGATCGCGCCATATTGTTTTTTTAGGTCATCNTGTCATTTTTNAAACAANAAAAGCTGGTGATTAAAGCTCAAACAACTTTTAAAACGTTTNNAAATAACTTCACTTAAACNGGGACAATAGTTATGCCATAAAAAAGTAAATTAAGTGTAACAATTTAAAAGTTCTGGCCTCATATAAATGAAGACATCTTCAATTGAAATNTAAAGAATTACATATTGACGCCTTAATTAAGGCTTGCAAAANGAACGANCAAAACGCTCAAATGGAATTNTACNAACGCTATCATCANCCCCTTTATCNNGCGGCNTANAGTATNTTAAAAAANCGNGANGANGCTCAAGACGCCATGCAAGAAGGNATGATCAAAGNTTTTNAAAAATTAGACCAGTTCCAAGGNGACGGAAATTTTGGANGATGGCTTCGGAAAATTGTTGTCAGAAAAAGCATTGCCTACTACCANTACAATAAGCGTATGATTNGCGATNTTNATCTCGAAAACAGAGAGGAATTGAGTGTAGACCCGGAAGAAGACAACAGCAGTTTTCCTTCTTTTAAACTGGAAAAATTGGATCATGCACTTGCACAATTAAACGAAAGATACAGTCTNATTTTAAAATTGTACTATCTGGANGGATATACCCATGAAGAAATNAGTGAACTCCTTAATNNGAGTTATAACAATTGTAGGACGACACTTTCAAGGGCAAAAACACAACTAAAAAAAATACTCAATGAAGGAGCAAGAGCTTAAAAAACAGTTTCAGCTTTGGGAGCAAAAGCGACAGGCACCTCCCCTTAAATCAAATCACGCTACTGAATTTTTATTGCGTTTGAACAAGCGAAAGAAAAATACTCGTCGAAAAAGAATGATACATTGGGCTGCAATCGCCCTGGTTTGTATCGGCCTTGGTGGAGTCTTTCAAATGACTCAGCAAGAAGAATCTAATGAAGTAAGAAAATTTCAAAAGGCTTAGTTTCATTTAATGCAAATGATCGGCGAGCAAATAAATGCCCTAGAAAACCTGAATATTGAAACTAGAAATCTAGACGGAATCCTCACAGGATCAGGCGATATTGAACTCAGAGGAAAGACTACTGCAGTATCTTTCCGATTGACTGGGTCAGGCGATATTAAAGCC
>NHDB01000024.1 GCA_002167945.1 Flavobacteriaceae bacterium TMED48
TCTTGAATTTGCTAGCGTATACTTTGAGATTTTAAGATGATTGATAATCTGAGAATTTGAAAAACTCATCTTGATCAACATGCAAACTTTAATTTCCTGTGGAGTTAAGTCATTTACTTTATTAACTAGGTGACGCGTAAAATCAGGATAGATCTTAGCAAAATTTATTTCAAAAGCATTTTGTTGTTCCACAATTATTAGTTAAAAATTTTACTCGAAATAAAAATATTCTACTTTATTTAAAAAGCGGTGCAGTAGTATTGCAGTATATTAAGCTTGAAAAGCTATTTAAAATATAGTGATTAACAGGGGGATTTAAATTAAAAATTCAGTAATAATTAATTATACTGAATTACTTAATTAATTTAAATTGATGTGAGGAAGGCGTTTAAGGATTGATTTTTATCTAATTTCAATTTTTTTGTTAGTCTGTAACGTTGGCTCTCTACACTCCTTAGAGATAAACCTGAAATAATTGCAATCTCATTGTTTGAATGATTCATTTTTATAAAGGACGCCAATCTTAAATCTGTTGAACTGAGCTGTGCCAACTCATTTAGTTTTTTATAGAAAGTAGGATAAACACTAACAAACATTTTATCAAATTCTTTGTAAGAATTCTCTGAATTAATAACTGAATTTAATTCAAAAGATATTCTTTCATAATTTTCTTCTGAGGAATTTGAGGTTTCGATTTTTGATTTTATCTTTTTCAGATATTCATTACGCTGTAAAATGAAATTAGTTTTACTTATAAGCTCTCTATTTCTTTGATTTAACTCATTTGAAATAAGCATCTTTTCAGTTTGAAGCCTATTGCCTTTTTCCTTTTGATAATTGTAATTAATTCTGATGGTTACTAATGAGAAAAATAAAATTACAGTACATATTATCAATATGTAAATGTAGGTGTTGTATTTAATCTTACTTTCATTTAGCTCTCTTGCAGAATCCGCTAATTTAATCCCTGTGTCTAAGTCTTTTAAGGATTTTATGGTCTTTAAAGTTGATAATCCTGATGAAATTAAAATTAGTGAATCTTTAATTTTTAAAAGCTCTAAATTCATTTTTTTTCTGTTATATACCTTCTCTAGAACCCTATAATTATAAATCTTTTCAGTTTCGTTCAATTTTTTAATCTCAAGATTTTTAAGAGCTATTTTTTCAGCCTGATCAAGATTGTTTAGTCCAAGATGACATTCGGCCAGCCTTGAACCTATTGCAGCTAAATCTGCGGGAAAATTATTTAAGTAGGCTTTTGATTTGTCAAGATAAAAGATGGCTTTTTCAAATTGTTTTTTATACTGCATAATAGAACCAAAAGAAGAAAATCCATAACCCATATTTCTTTTTAAAATGGGATTTGTGTTACCATTTTGAATTTCTTTATCATAAATACTTTTAGCAGATGCTAAAATATTTTTGGCCTCGATAACTTCATCCTTTAATAAAGAAATAGTTAATAAGCTATTCATTGAGTAAATAATATCTACAACCTTACCGTACTCTTTTCTTCTTTCATAAACCTTCAATTGAATTTTTTCAGCCGTAGTGTAATCTTGGTTAACTTGCTTTATTAGTGCACGATTAGACATGGCTGTATTAATACCAAAAAACTTAGCTTTTTCATCTGAAATTTTTTCATAAAGACTTATTGTTTTAGAAAATATCTCATCTGCCTTTTCATATTCAGTATTTTTAAAATAAATATTTCCAATATTTAATAAAACACCTGGTAGTTCATCAATTTCAGGAAACTTTTTCTGATCGACAGGAATGGTTTCATTAAGCTTTAATGCTCGTTTCAAATACTCTAGAGCAGACGCGTCAAATCCCATATTGCTAAGAATCTCACCCATAGCACCATAGAATTGTATAGTTTCTTTATCTGTCTTTCTATCTAAATTAATTTTTTCGTATTCTAAACCATATTCGAGTGCAAGGCTTGGATTAAGATGTTTATATTTAGTTATTGAATCAAATAATCCTATACTATTTTGCGCAATTGAAAAATTAGAAATTAATAATATTATGAGTATGCGTAAGAACACTAAATTGACGATTTTTTTAAAATTATATAATTGGCAACATATTGGCAACAAATACTTTGATATTATGCAATCTTATAACATTTAATACAAATTCATTTCACCTGTTGAGATTCAGATAAGTATTGTAATTGCTATGTTTTACTGTGTGTTTGCTAAGGATTAAAAATGTTTAGGCATTGTATACATTCGAGTCCAGGTGGGACCAGCCTTAAACCCTTTAAGTCCTTGACNATGAGGGTTTGGTTTTTATATAAACACCTTAATTTTTAAAACTACAATTAATTTCAGTCAATAAACGCCTCTTTTTTTTAGCCGAACAATCTTTTTTTAAGTAAAGCAATTCATTAGAAAAAGGATACTATTACTACATTTGTGTAAACAAAATTATGGAGCAACTATTTGCAAAATACGGGATTGAGATTGTCGTTGGTATGATAGCTTCAGTATTGATTGTTATTGTAGCTAGAATCGTATATTTTAGTTACTTTCAGGGAAATAAAGACAATGGATAAGGGTTTATTTATTGGATTAATTGTTTCTGCGGGAGCATTTAAAAGTTACTAGGGGTCAATTAACATTTGAGAATATTGGAGCCTAACTATGGATACGGTCAAAACAAATCGCTATCGAGACTACCTTCAGTTTTTAGCTACTGAATTCAAAGTAGAATACAGTTCTTACACTGAATATCACAACTGGAGTATAAACTACAGTAGTGAGTTTTGGGAGACCATTTCTAAATACTTTAAAATTGAATTTGACCAGCCTTATTCTAAAGTTCAAAAACAGAAAGAACACCCTTGGAAAACAGNATGGTTTTTAGATTCTAAGCTNAATTACGCAAAACACATTTTTAGGAACTACAACACTGAGCGCCCTGCTCTTATTTACCAAAGTGAGACGAATCCACTAACTGAAATTAGTTGGCAAGAGCTTTTAGATCAGACGTTAAGGCTTCAAGAAAAACTAGTCGATTTAGGNGTGAAACAAGGCGATGTCGTTGCAGCTTACGGACCGAATACACCAGCTACTGTGGCAGCATTTTTAGCGTGTAATTCCCTTGGTGCAATTTGGAGTTCCTGCTCACCGGATTTTGGAATAGAAGCGGTATGTGACCGTTTTATTCAGCTAACCCCCAAAGTACTTTTTAGTTATTCCAGCTATACTCATAACGGGAAAGTGTACAATACCTCAACAAAAGTGGAGCAGTTAAAGAAAATTTTAGGGGAAGCCTGTGAGACCATCAGACTTGAAGAGCATGATGTTTTTAATAATAACACTAGAAGTTTAGAGGAACTTTCGTTTACTCCGGTTGATTTTTCGGCTCCAATTTGGATACTTTTTTCTTCAGGGACGACAGGTAAACCNAAAGCCATTGTTCATAAAACAGGGGCCATNTTATTAGAACATTTAAAAGCGCTTGGCCTGCATCAAAATGTTTGTCCAGGCGACCGCTATTTTTGGTATTCTACCACAGGCTGGATGATGTGGAACTATGCTCTGAGCAGTTTGCTCTGTGGGGCAAGCCTCTGCATTTATAACGGAGCGGTTAATTATTCAAATCAAAATGTTTTATGGGATTTTGCTGCTAGGGCAGGAATCAATCATTTTGGCCATGGAGCCTCTTATTACCAGGCCCTTTTTAAAAATACTTTATTTAGTGTCAAAAGCTCTGAGCTTGTGTTAAAAACCCTTGGCTCTACAGGTTCGCCTCTAGATGCAGCCACGACAGTTAAACTTCAGAACACATTTCCAAAAACACAGATAATTTCTTTAAGCGGTGGGACAGATGTCTGTACTGCTTTTGTGGGAGGACATCCAGAATTAGAAGTCAAGCCCGGAGAAATACAATGTAAAATGTTGGGCGCACCTGTCTCGATTTACGATGAAAATGCCAATAAAGTTATTGATACCCCAGGGGAGCTTGTACTTGAGGGATCTTTTATTGCACTCCCTAAAGCATTGTGGGTAGATGATGATTTTTCCCAATACAAAAAGAGTTATTATTCGATGTATAAAAATGTCTGGAATCACGGTGATTGGGCAACCGAGACTAAATCAGGAGGTTTTATAATTCACGGGAGATCAGATGCTACTCTAAACCGGTCTGGAGTTCGAATTGGAACAGCGGAATTTTATGCTCTTTTTGATAAGAGAAAAGACATTGACGACAGTTTAGTCATCCACCTTTCAAAGCAAGGAGAGGATGCTCTGTACCTATTTTTAAAAGCAAACAGTAAAATTGATTTAAACGAATTAAAAAGGGATATTCGCAAAAACTGTTCACCCCGACATGTTCCAGATTACATTCATCTAGTTCCAGACATTCCCTATACGATCAGCGGTAAAAAGGTCGAAATCCCAATAAAAAAACTACTCAGTGGAATTTCTTTAGATAAGGCCTTAAGCAAAGAAAGCTTAAGAAATCCAGAGGCATTAGGGTGGTTTAAAGAATTTGTATTAAATGATAATTCTTCTCTCACTAGCTGAAAGCGCTTGAATTCAAGAGTTTTGCTTCCAATAGAGATCACAATTTTAATTTAATAGCCAACAGGTTAATTTTAAAGATGAGAGCGTTTATTGAATAAGCTTGTGTAATTTGCAGCTAAAACAAATCATCGTATGTTTCAGCTCTATCTAATGGGAGGGCTGTATATCCTGCTTGGCTTTGCACACTTTACACATACAGGATTTTACAGACCATTAATGCCACAATTTTTACCAGCCCATGTTTTGTTAATTTATTTAAGTGGCTTTGCTGAAATTATTTTAGGTTTTGGGGTTTTCTTTCCTTTAACACTAAATTACGCCTTATGGGGTATCATGCTACTGCTCACCTTATTTTTAATAATTCATATTAACATGCTTTTTCCTGGAAACCGTCTAGGGGTTTCACTCTGGTTACTGTGGTTGCGTATACCACTTCAATTTCTGTTGATCTATTGGGCATATATCAATCTGTAAGTTTAAGGCTATTTAAAGCAACTTTTAGAGGTTTAAATGATGCGGTTCAATTCTTCAGTATAGACAACAGGTTGTGAATTAGAAAAGGTTTACAGTGTTAAGCCTAGTGAAGTCCTAAGGACGTTGTATTAGTGCTTTTCGCAAGCACCCTGCTGAAGTATAAATTGACTTTTTTAGTTACTAAGATTGTGTTATTGGCGCTATTAAACAGGATTAAAAAACAAAAAAAGCAAGATTGATTAATTTTGTTTAACTTTATTAAAAAAAGAAAAGACAGCTATGTTTGAAAGAAAGCCATTAAACGCTATTGACCGAACAACACGAAAAATCAGCTTTGATAGATATTCAAGATTTAAAACCTTACTTTGGTTTTACAAAACGATGCTGTACTAGTATTGATTTACAAATGTGTCAAAGGTTAAAAGTTATTTAAAACTACAATTAAAAAAAACCAATCAGGAGTCGTTGATCACAACTACTAATTTTATTGACTATCGTAGGCGTAATACTTGATAAACTTCTCTTATTAGCTTGTGCCCCCAAACGCGGGTGGTCTCTAGTAAAAAGAATCTTCAAAACAGAATTTAATAAGTATTTTGTATAAAGCTTTTCCAAAGTTTGATGATTTAGCAAAAAGAAGGTTTTTAGAAATCATAACCCTTAAACAAAACCCGTTTTCACCTTCTTTTGCACATTTTTTAACAAAAAATTATGTTTTTACGAAAAAAGTTATCTATTATTGTTGTTCACTATACTATTGAATTAGTATTTAATCATTATTATTTAAACTAAACAAAACATGAAAAAAATGTTAACTAAAAAGATTCTTGTGGCATTTACGCTATTATTTGCTACAAGCATCTATGCTCAAAATGTCACAGGACTGGTGACGAGCGACGACGGACCTCTTCCAGGTGCTACGGTACTTGTTCAAGGTTCAAATGAATTCGCTACTACTGATTTTGACGGAAACTTTTCAGTTGAGGCAAATCAGGATGACATCCTGATTGTTTCATTTGTTGGATATCAAACGCAAGAAGTAGCAGTTGACGGGGATAACTTAACAATTACAATGCAACTTGGAAATTTGCTTGAGGAAGTAGTTGTAACAACAGGTTATGGAACTCAGTCAAAACGAGATATTACTGGTGCGGTATCAACAATTGAAGCAGATGATTTAACAGCAGTTCCCGCCACTACTTTTTCGCAGCAAATGCAAGGTAGAGCATCCGGTGTAAGCATTGTTAGTGATGCTACCCCAGGAGGTGAAGCTACTGTGCGTATTCGAGGTTTTGGTACTATTGGTAACAATAATCCACTTTATGTTATTGATGGTGTTCCATCAACTAGACAGGGAAATTTAAACCCTCAGGATATAGAATCTTTACAAATCTTGAAGGACGCTTCTGCAGCATCTATTTATGGATCTAGAGCGGCAAACGGTGTAATTATCATCACAACAAAAAAAGGTAAAGTTGGTGCTGGGAAAATTTCTTACAGCTCATACTATGGATGGCAAAATCCAGAAAAAGACGTTGAAGCATTAGATGCTAGAGGTCTAGGAGAGTATCTTTACTTAGCTGATTATTACGCTGGAAAAACTCCATCTCACGGACAATATTCTTTCAGCGGAACACCTGAGAATCCGCAAATTGGAATACCAAATTATGTATTCCCAAGTGGAGCATCTTCAGTTGATGAAAGTTTATACTCTTTAACACCAGACAATATCTATGCAATTACTAAATCAGCTGATACTGATTGGTGGGAACTGATGAAAAATTCAGGCGCCCCTATAACTCAGCATTCTATAGATGCTAGTGGGGCTAATGAAAATTCCCAATATGCTTTCAATGCTACTTTTTTCAGCCAAGATGCAATTTTAAAGTACCAAGGTTATAAAAGAGCTTCTGTACGTATTAACTCTTCCACCAAGACTTTTGATGGAAAATTGACTGTTGGAGAAAACTTCACAGTATCTCTTGACAATAGAAAAGGAGGCTATGGAAATGACAGCGAGCAAAATGCTGTTTCTGGTGCTTACAAGCATCACCCATTATTACCTAACTATGATATTGCAGGTAACTTTGCTGGGTCTCGTGGTCTTAACTTAGGAAACAACTACAACCCTTATGCATCTCAATCAAGAAATCAAGATGACAGAACTAGAAGAGCTAGAATCTTTGGGAATGTTTTTGCTGAACTGCAAATCGCAGAGGATTTTAAACTGAAGACCAGTTTTGGTGCAGACGTTGGAACCTCGCAAACACTTGATATCGGAAGACCTCAACCAGAATATGTTGAAGGTAACTTTATTAATAGCTCTAGAAGCGCTAGCTCTTGGGGATATGAGTGGGTATTTACAAATACATTGTCTTGGGCTAAAGAATTTGGCGCACATGATATCAGCGCATATGCTGGTGTTGAAGCAATTGAAAGATATACTCAATACTTTGGAGCCTCTAGACAACGTTTCCCTTTCGAGACAACATCAATCATAAGCTATCTTGATCTTGGAAACCAAGGTACTGCAGGTAACTATGGTAATATTAGTGGTGATTTCTCTTTGTGGTCTCAATTTGCACAGGCTAATTATCAGTACAATGAAAAATATTTAGCACAGGTAACTGTTCGTAATGATGCTTCATCTAGATTTAGACAAGCTACTAACAGTGCATTTTTCCCAGCATTTAGTTTAGGCTGGAGACTTTCTGAAGAAGACTTTATGTCCGGACTTAGTTTTATAAATGATTTGAAACTTCGATACGGTTGGGGTCAAACAGGTAACCAAGAAATCGGAGACTACAATGCATACACACAGTTTAGATCTTCAGCATACAACTCTGGATATCCAATTGATGGTAGTGCGAGTAGTCCAACTCTAGGTTATGACGCTTCACAATTTGGTAACCCTAATGCAAAATGGGAGGCAACTACTTCTAACAATATTGGTTTAGATGCTCTATTGTTTGATCAAAAACTTTTCATTGAGTTTGATCTTTGGGACAGAACAACAACTGATTTACTCTTAACAGTTCCCGTAATATATTCAGCGGGAGATGCTGGAGCACCTGCATTTAATATTGGTGAAATGTATAATAGCGGTTTTGATTTTGCATTTGATGTAAATGAAGACTTTGGAGAACTTAATGTTTCTGTAGGAGGTAATGTTTCTGCTTACGTTAATGAAATCAGAAAATTAGATGAGTTTGATACTCCGATTTTCGGATCAAACAGAAGGGTGCCTGCTCTTAATATTACACAAGTCGGTAGCCCAATTTCATCTCTGTATGGCTTCGAAGTAGAGGGGATATTCCAATCTCAAGCAGAAGCAGACGCATGGGCACCATACGGTACCACTGGTTATAATGCTCCTGGTAAGTTTAAGTACGCTGATATTAATAATGACGGTGAAATTAACGATGACGATAGAACAGTCATTGGTAATCCTCACCCTGATTTTGTATTTGGTGTAAATTTAAATTTAACATATAAAAACCTTAATTTGAATGTATTCGGTAACGGTGTCGTTGGTAATGATATTTACAACTATGTGCGATACTTTGCCGACTTCAATACATTCCAAGGGAATAGATCAGTTAGAGCATTAACTGAGGCTTGGCAACCTGCTAACCCATCAGCTCCAAGAGCTCAATGGACAGCTGCTAACCCAGATGCTACATCCCCAATTATGGATGCAAATGATCAGATTAGTAGTAGAACATCTAGCTATTTAATAGAAGACGGTTCTTATTTCAGACTAAGAAATGTGCAGCTTACTTATACTTTCGGTGATACAATTAATAATGCACTCGGTATTAGTGGAGGAAATATCTATTTCCAAGGTCAAAACCTATTGACCATTACTGATTATTCTGGACTCAACCCAGAAGTTCAAACTGGAAACGATATACAACTGGGGTATGATGGAGGATTTATGCCTGTATCAAGAACTTTACTTGTTGGATTGAACGTAAATTTATTTTAACAACTAATTTTTTTAAAAAATGAAAAATTTAAAAACAACAATGTTATTCACTTTACTTGCAGTATTTACTTTAATAACTGCATGTGAAGAGGAATTTTTGATTAAAGAGCCGCAAGCGTCTCTTTCAGGCCCTGCATTAGCTAATGCGGACGGTGTAGAAGGAAAACTTGTCTCAGCATACAGAACCTTAGCTGGTTATGGTATGAGTGGCGGGGGAACCTGGTATTATTCAACCTGGTCTTGGATATTTGGTTCAATTTCTTCTGATAATGCACTAAAAGGAACAGATGCCGGTGACCAGCCAGAACATTCATTTATTGAGAGTTATGACTTTAACACATTTAACGTACATAACCGCGACAAGTGGAGATCTGGTTACTGGGGAATTGGTAGAGCTAATGATGTAATCAACAGTGTTGCTGAAGCTGAGGATATCTCTGCATCTAGAGCAGCTGAAATCGTTGGTGAAGCTAAATTCATAAGAGGGTGGCAGCATTTTGAAATGCAAAAGATGTATAGAACACCAAAGTATGTTAGTGACGCTGATTTTGATATAAGCGACTTGGAATCTACAAAAATTGCAAATACTGGAAAGATCTGGTCTCAAATCGAGCAAGACTTTTCAGATGCAGCTTCTGCCCTTCCTGCAACGCAAGGTCAGGTTGGTAGAGCATCAAGTTGGGCAGCTAAAGCTTATTTAGCGAAAGCTAAAGTTTACCAAGGTGATTGGGCAGGCGCTGAACCGATTTTGATGGATATCATCAATAATGGTCCATTCGAATTAATGGATAAATTTGAGGATAACTTCCTAGTTGCGACACGTAACAATAAGGAGTCAATCTTTGAGATTCAATACGCGGTCTCAAGTGCAAATGATGAATCTGGAAATAAAGAAATTGGATTAGCACACCCTTATATTGCTCCCTGGGGTTGTTGTGGTTTCCTTCAAGCGCCTCAAGATTTGGTTGATTTCTTCCAAACGGATGCTAACGGTTTACCACTTCTAGATGAATCTTGGAAAACAAATCACATAACTAATCCAACTGGAGCTAATATTGGTGAGCCTATTGGAGATCCAAGTGTTGATCCTAGACTTGATCACACTGTAGGTCGTCCAGGTATTCTTTACAAAAGACACCACATTATGCAAGTTGATTATATTCGTGATTTAACTTATGCTGGACCTTATTTTTCTAAAAAACACGTTTCAGAGCCAGAAGGTTTTGGTATTAGCGGTTGGGGAAATATTTCAGCAAACAACTTTAGAATTTTGCGTCTAAGCCACGTAATGTTGTGGGCTGCAGAAGCTAAAGTCGAACTTGGTAAATTAGAAGAAGCAAGAGCTCTTGTAAATAGATTAAGAGCACGAGCAGCGAACACTGATAATTTCCATAAAGAAGCAATCCAAGGTGCAACTCGTCCAGAGTACACGCTTACTGACAACTATGCAGCAAATTATAACATAGGTGAATACACCGCTGCTTGGTCAGATCAAGCGGTAGCTAGAAGAGCAGTTCGTTATGAAACACGTTTAGAGACTGCTATGGAAGGAAATCGTTTCTTTGACCTTCAGAGATGGGGCGTTCAAAGTCAAGTCCTTAATGACTATCTTTCAAGAGAATCGAGATATAGAGTTTATTTACAAGGTAAGCAGTTTACGGCTCCTAAAAATCAATTCTATCCTATTCCAACATATGCAATTGATAGATCATTCTTAGATGGTCAGCCAACGTTAACACAAGATCCTAATTATTAAAATTAATTCTTGTAAAGTTAAAGGCCGTAGAGTATTTTTACTCTACGGCTTTTTTTATTATTCCTGTTATGAAATATTTTACTAAATCTTATCTGGTTATACTAATTATAGCTCTTTTATATGGGTGTTCTAAATCTAACAGTACCCTCTTTAGACAGCTTCAACCTTACCAAACTAATATTAATTTCAACAATCAAATTATTGAATCAGATGATTTTAATATACTAACTAACGAATATATATTTAATGGCGGAGGAGTTGCGGTTGTAGATTTTAATAATGATTCACTACCAGATCTTTTTTTTTCTGGAAATATGGTTTCCAATCGAATTTATATTAACAAAGGCGGTTTAAGATTCGAAGATTTAACCGAATCTTCAAATTTATTCTCAAAAGGATTTTGGTCTACTGGTGTTACAGTAGCAGATGTAAATGAAGATGGTTTACCTGATATATATGTCTGTGGAGCAATGCATGAGGATAATAGATCAAATAAATTATACATTCATCAAGGTTTAGATGAAAACGGAAACCCTTTTTTTAAGGAAGAAGCGAAAGCTTATGGAGTTGCTGACAAGGGGAATAGTATGGCAGNTACTTTCATAGATTTTGATAGAGATGGTGACCTCGATCTCTATGTTCTCAACAATGAACAAAACGAAACCATACCTACCAATTATAGAAAAAAAATTACAGACGGTACTGCTCCAAGTAATGATAAGCTCTATGAAAACCTGGGCAATGGATCGTTCCAAGACGTTACCTTAAAAGCTGGGATTACTATTGAAGGTTTTGGACTTAGTGTAACCCCTTTAGACGTCAACAAAGATCAATGGATAGATTTATTTATTACAAATGATTATCTGACGAATGATCTTCTCTATATCAATCAAAAAGACGGAACGTTCAAAAATCAAATAGAAAATACACTATTGCATCAGAGTAAATTTTCAATGGGATCTGATGCCGCAGATTTTGACAACGATGGCTATACGGATATTGTATCCCTTGACATGCTTGGAGAGACACACCAACGCAAGAAAACAACTATTGCAAAAAGCTCTTTTTTCCAAAATACTTTAAATAAAAAATGGGGCTATCAAAACCAGCATATGCGAAATATGCTTTTTAAAAATAACGGAGGAAATTATCCCTTTTCAGAGATTGGTCAATATGCTGGAATTTATCAAACAGATTGGAGCTGGGCACCATTATTTTATGATGCTAATTATGATGGAAATAAGGACCTACTGATAACCAATGGCTTTCCTAGAGATATAACTGATATGGATTTTGCAAATTATAAGCTAAATGCAGGGCCATTTACCCCAATTTCAACAATGTTAGACTCTATACCAATAGTTAAAATCCCTAACTATGCATTTTCTAATACTGGGAATTTAAAATTTGAAGATACTACGGAGGATTGGGGCTTAAAAATTGCCTCCTTTTCGAATGGAGCAGTGGTTAGTGATTTAGANNTAGANGGAGATCTGGANTATGTGGTCAATAATATNAANGANTCAGCNTTTGTNTTTGAAAANACNCTTTTAGANCAAGAAANCANNCCAAATTATATACAATTAGAACTTAGAGGATCNNNCCAAAATATTTTTGCANTNGGNGCNAAAGTNACNCTNAGAATCTCTNAAGANTCNTTTCANTATCAAGAGCAACAAATCTCAAGAGGNTATATGTCTTCNGTNGANCCTNTTATGTATTTTGGANTAGGGAGCAANGATGAGGTAATTTCAATNGAAGTATTGTGGCCTAACGGAGAGNTGTCCGTAATTAATAACCCCGAAGTNAACAAAAGACACACNCTAAGCCAAAGCGAGGCCCTCAAAGNTGAAACATTAAANTTTCCTTTTATTGAAGCCAATCTAAAGTTAGCNCATCAAGAAGTTTCCTCAGTATATGGGATAGANTACTTTCANGAGGAAAAGAATGTCCAAGATTTTTTTAATCAACGATTATTACCAAACAAAGTCTCTCAAAATGGCCCTCCTATTGCTGTTGGCGATCTCAATGGAGATGANAGAGAAGACTTTATTGTAGGCAGTGCGGCAGATTATTCCCCTACAGTATTTATTCAAACAGCTAAAAATTCATTTGTTGACNAGCCTTTGTTTGACCTTAANGACGACATGGCATCTGAAGTAGAAAGTCTAAGCCTGTTTGATTTTGATCTGGATGGAGATTTAGACTTATACATGGTCTCTGGGGGTAATCAATTTGAAGAAAATTCAAGTTTATACAAGGATCGAATTTTANTAAATGATGGAAAAGGNAACTTTAAAGTCAAGGANGGAGTGCTCCCTCCAATAATGTCNAATGGCTCAGTTGTNCGTCCAAATGATTTTGATCAAGACGGNGATATTGATCTTTTTGTGGGNGGGAGAAATGCTCCAAAAGCCTATCCTCTAGCTGCCCCCAGTTTTTTATTAGTCAACAACGATGGTATTTTTGAAATTGCGGAAAAGTNTGTCTTTCCCNCTATAAATGATATTGGAATGGTGAGAGATGCACGCTGGGGNGATNTAAATCAAGACGGTAAAGATGACCTTGTTATTGTGGGAGATTATTCAGGNATACAGGTTTTTTTAAATCAAAAAGGAATGTTTAGAACTCTTGAAAATGAGGTTTTAAGTGATGGTACAGGACTTTGGAGATCAACACTATTAGTAGATTTTGACGAGGATGGCGATTTGGATATCCTTTTGGGTAATCTTGGTAAAAACAACATGTTCAACATGACCCCTTCAACCCCTTTGCTAATTTCAACCACTGATATTGATGGTAATGGCAGCGTAGATCCACTTATGTTTTGTAGTCAACGGAATTTAAATGGAGACTGGGATATGTATCCAACACAGTTTTGGGACAATCTTAGTCAACAGAGTCCAGTTTATCGCAAAGAGTTTAACTCGTATACTTCTTTCTCTAACGCTAATTTAGCCTATTANAGGGACAATAAAATTATCAGCGAGGAAACACTACTAAAAGCTAAATACGATGCATCTATNTGGGNCGAAAACCTTGGCGAAGGTAATTTTAAACTGAATGAACTACCTGAATTATTACAACTGGGTCCCATCAATGATTTTCTAGTTGCTGAATTTGATGGTAAACCAGCAATCTATGCAGTAGGGAATGATTTTGGAGGACCACCATTTGAGGGTAATTTTGACGCTTTCCAGGGAGGCATTATGACTTTTGGGGAAGAAATCAAAGTCTATTCTCCCCAAGAATCTGGCTTTTTTGCATTTGGTGATGCACGGGACTTGGAACTAGTCCATTTAAAAGACAAAAATCTCATCTTGGTTTCACAGAACGCAGGAAAGCTTCTAGCGTTTGAGCAAAAGTAGATTTTCTTGAACGTTTTGCCTTGAAAAGCCTATTATTGTTGGAAAAAGAATTTTTATTGTAAATTTATTTAAGAGTGATAGGTCACCACATTCGATGTCTAATTTTTTTCTTTTTAATGCCACTGCTGCTTATGAGCCAAGGCCAACTTCCAATGCAAAAAACCTATTTCGATAACGGCCAACTCCAAATGGAAGGCATGCTTGTTTCGGGTAAAAAGCACGGTGAATGGAAGCATTATTTTGAGTCAGGAACCATTCGTATTATCAGTAACTATGACCATGGAGTGTTGGACGGAAAATCCTATTGGTTTCATCCCAATGGAAATATTGGTTGGGAAGAAAATTACACCAAAGGAATTCCCCAAGGAAAGTTTNNGTATTATGACGAAAGAGGANAATTGAGAATCGAAAGAGTATTTGAAAAGGGGAAAGAGGAGAGTTATAGCTTTGACGGAAAAGAATTGAAGAAAAATTAAATTGCTTAGCTTTGACTTTAAGCAATTNATATGAGAANATTAGTCTGCCTTTTTTTAGTCTGTGCTCANCTACAGGGCCAATCATATTTTACNGAACAATACAAACCTTTTGANGACGCCATNNATTCGCCTGAGACCTTTTTGGGCTATGAAATTGGATCTCAACATACAAGACATGACCAGATAGTAGCTTATTTAGCCTATTTGGCAACAGCTTCAAATAATGCGCAAATCTCCTATTATGGTAAAACACACGAAGGGAGAAAACTTCCAATTTTAGCAATTAGTAAGCAGGAGCATCTGTCTAAGATCAAAGAGATACAGAAAAATCATGTTGATTTTGCGCTTGCTGGAAAGGAGCTCAGACCAGAAACACCAATTGTGATTAATCTTGGTTATAATGTCCATGGTAATGAGCCTTCGAGTTCAGAAGCAGCCTTACTTGCTGCCTATACCTTAGTTGCCTCCCAACACAGCCAGATTAAAGAATTTAGAGAGCAAGCTCTTATTTTTGTGGATCCCACCATCAATCCAGACGGTAGAGATCGACATACACAATGGGCAAATACCTACAAGGGGAATCCGCTAGTGTCAGATCCCAACGATGCTGAACATAATGAAGTATGGCCAAGGGGGAGAACAAATCATTATTGGTTTGACCTTAACCGAGATTGGCTTTTGGTAATTAATCCTGAAAGCCAAGGGAAACTGGAGTGGTATCATCAGTGGTATCCTAATGTTGTAACTGATTTCCACGAGATGGGGAGCCAAAGCACTTACTTTTTTGAACCAATGAAAGCTAACGGCTCTTTAGACCCTATCATGCCAAAAGACAACTATATCAAGCTGAATGAACTTTTTGCTACCTATTTTTCAAAACAACTTGATAGTATAGGTTCTTTATACTTTACCAAAGAGATTTTTGACGGAACCTATCCAGGTTATGGATCATCATACCCCGATCTTCAAGGAGGTCTGGGGTTACTTTTTGAGCAAGCCAGCTCAAGAGGGTTAAAGCAAAAAACGGCTTACGGTTACATTAGCTTCCCTTTTACGATTCGCAATCAATTTGTTTCCAGTTTAGCAACAGTTCAGGCAGCTGTTGAAAACCAAAATACTTTGAGACAATATCAACGAGACTTTTTTAAGAGTGCTCTGGATCGAAGTTCCAAGAGTAAAATTAAAGCGTATACTTTTGAAGATAGGGATAGAAATAAAACAAAAGCATTTATAGACAAACTATTACGGCATAAAATTGAAGTTGTCAGGACATCAGAAAACAGCTTCTCAGTTCCTACAGAGCAAAAGCAATACCGTATGGTTCAAACATTTTTTGAAACCTATGAAGCCTACAGAGACAGTGTTTATTACGATGCGTCAGCCTGGTCTGTGGCGCACTTTTACAACATCAAATATAAAGGAGTAACAAAGACCCCAGAGGGGGAACGATTAATAGAGACTTCAAAACTTTATGGTTTAAATCCATTAAGAAAATCCAATTATGCTTACGCAGTTGATGCTCAAGATTACAATATTCCAGCATTGATTCAAGACATGCAAAATGAAAAAGTGGTCGCCTCGTCAGCATTTAAACCTTTTCAAGCAAGTGACGGAACTTCTTTTGCCTATGGATCTCTTGTCATACCAGTAGCACTTCAAACGCATGCTGAAGATCAACTATTTGAGATTTTAAACAAGCTTCAAGAAAAACATCAGGTACAAATTCACAGCCTTTCTTCTGGATTTAGTTCGAAAGGAATTGACCTAGGGAGCCGTTATATCAAACCGATAAAAAAACCTAAAGCAGTAATGATTATTGGAAATGGCACTCGATCATACGAAGCTGGAGAGGTGTGGCATTTGTTGGACACAAGAGTAGGAATGCCGATCACCAAAACTCATCAATACCGGTTCAGCAGCCTCGATTTAGATCAGTATAACACTTTAGTTTTGGTTTCGGGAACTTATAAATGGGATGAATCAATGGTTTCCAAACTTAAAAACTGGACCGCCAAAGGGAATACCATTATTGCAATAGGAACAGCAAATAAGGCATTGATTAAGCATAAAATTATCAATGAGAAGCAAATCAAAAAAGGAAAAGATTCNACGGCCATTGTAAAAAGCAAGCCCTATGTAGATGCACCAGAAAATATTGGGAGAGAAAAATTGGGAGGCGTCTTTCTTAAAGGAAACCTGGACCTTACACATCCTCTAAATTTTGGTTATATCAATCCAACCGTTAGCTTATATAAAAACAATCTCGTATGGTTAGCACCGAGCAAAAACCCCTACGGTACCCCAGTAAATTACGATGCAGATCCGCATATAGATGGATATATTTCTAAGACTATTAGAAAGGAATTTCTTCCCAAGTCAGCGGCAGTAGTAATCACTAGTGTTGGGAAAGGAAGAGTGGTGATGTTTGCAGACAACCCCAACTTTAGGGGAACGGCATATGGGACCAATAGGATGTTTTTAAATGCGATTTTCCTAGGGAATCATATTGCCGTACCAAAACTAGACACTACATCAAATAAGGAACATTAAGGAGTTAAGAGGGTTCTTTTGTGAAGATGTTCTTCAATTTTTTCTTTTGAATAATATACAGGAAAATAAATATCTTTTGCCCAATCGTTGTATAAATTAGAATAAAAGGGACTGTCAGGATCGCCTGACTGGCCAGTTTTTTATTGAGCATCTGAAGATGAAATCCATCGAGTACTTAAGTCTACAGAGGATATCTCTTTATCCAACGGGAATAAGGGTCGCTGAACTCTCTTATAATTTAATCGTTCTAAGTCTTGATCTACACCTCCTGGGGTGAGGGCCATAATCCAATCCCCTCTAAGATCGTAGAGTTCAGGAACAAGATAGCCTATTTTAACCACTAAAACATCACTGGATCTAGGGTCTAATCCCAATTGGGTAAAGTCCTTTTCTCGATGATATGGTTTTCTTTTTTTGGTCACGATTACGCGGATACTTCCAACTCTGACAACGACTTCTACTTCAGCATGAACATCGCCTTTGAAAATTGATTCAACAACACCTTCTAAGAGAATGGGAGGTGCAAAACGATCGTCTACTGCCGCACCTACTAAGGCTTTTACTTTTCCTCCAACTCCTGAGTCTAAGGCAGCCTGAATCATTTCAGGTCCAGGGATAGAGGCGTAAATAAGTGGGGGGCCATTTTTTGTTTTAAATTCAGGGCGATTCAACAATTCTCGTAGTGTCCATGTCACATCACCTGCACCCCCAGCCGTTGGGTTATCACCCATATCACTGATTACGAACGGTTTTTTATCTGACTTTAATGCTAGAGCAAGACTTTTCTCAAGAGTTGCAGTTGGTGCCACAAAATCAAACTCGTTGCGAACTTCCCAGAAATGATTTGCTAATAACTCAGCACTTTCGCTTACGGCCTTTTGGTCGTCACCAGTAACCATGACTACCGCATGATTTCTTGGCTCATCAGCCCAAGCGTAACCAATCCATATAGCAGCATCAATAACCCCTTCCTTTTCGGTTTGGGGCTGAACTTTGGCGTATAGACTTTTACCAGGTTCAATCCGAGTACTTGTTTTTTCTCCTGGCAGTAAAATGGGAACGGGAATCCAGGCTTTGTATTTGGGCTTACCTTTTCCTGATTTTAATCGGTCTAAAAGATTGTCCACAGCACGCTGTTTTGATTCTAAAGCATCTTCATGAGGCGCCATACGATAGCAGGTAATCAGATCACTGTGTTCAGCTAAGCGTTTAGAGACGTTTCCATGCAAATCCATAGAGGTTGAAATCAAGGTCTTAGTACCGATTAACGCCCTGATTTTTTGGATAAAGTCTCCCTCAGGATCGTCAATACCTTGGACGCTCATAGCTCCATGAATATCAAAGAATAAGCCATCGTAAGGCATGTTTTTTTCTAGAAGATTGAGGGTAATATTTACCAAAGAGTCATAGGCTTTACGGGTAACGATACCTCCCGGGAGGGCATGCCCTCGAAGAGTAGGAATCCACTGCGCCGCTTTGCGTTGAGGGCTATTTTCAGTTAAAAAGGGATAATATTCAAAGACTTCTGTTCCTTGCCGGGCTAAAAAAGCAGAAGCATCTGATGTAGCCGGAGAAAAGGTACTTGACTCAATTGCAAGACCAGCAATTGCTATTTTTGGCTTGGTTTCCCTAGAAAGGCTTGATTGATCCTTACAGCTTAAAAAGACCAAAGAAAAGACGATAAAACCAATCAAACGATTAAAAGAATTCATATAAAGGGATTTTATTTAAAGATACATACTTTAACCCAATCCAGTTAATTCGAAAAGGTAGAACGTAGTAATAATGTAAAGAATAAAGCTTCTTTGTTTATAATTCTCTTATTTTTAAGAAGTTTAAACACAAACAAAATTTTACAAAACGAAGATGAAACAAGTTTTTTATTGGTCTCTGGTTGCGGCTTTAGCGGGCCTTCTTTTTGGATTTGATACTGTAGTAATTTCAGGGGCAGACAAAAAACTACAGACTTTATGGAATTCTTCAGATGGATTTCACGGAGCAGTAGTCATGGCGATGGCACTTTGGGGAACCGTTGCTGGTGCAATTTTTGGAGGGTTTCCTACCCAGCGCTTTGGGCGAAAACAAACCTTATTAGGCATAGGAATTTTATATACGCTTTCAGCTGTAGGATCTGCCTTTGCAAATGACCCTATTACCTTTGCAATATTCCGTTTTATCGGAGGGTTAGGAGTTGGAATTTCTACAATTGCTGCGCCCGCTTATATCTCTGAGATCGCACCAGCGAAACAAAGAGGTCGTTTAGTTGGACTGTATCAGTTTAGTTTGGTTTCAGGAATTTTATTGGCATTTATATCCAACTATCTTTTAAGTGGGGTAGGTGAAAACGATTGGCGCTGGATGATGGGGGTAGAAGCCTTCCCAGCTATTATCTATACCCTCCTTTGTTTAGGAATTCCAAAAAGTCCGCGCTGGCTAATTACTAAAAACAGATTGGATGAAGCCAATGAGATTTACAGTCAGATTGACCCTCACGGCTCTTTTGATAATCTAGTTTCGGAAATGAATGAGGACAATTCAAAGGAAAACAACAATGAATCCATTTTTCAGCCCAAATATCGTTTTCCACTTCAATTGGCTTTTTTAGTTGCCTTTTTCAACCAACTCTCTGGTATTAATGCTTTTTTGTATTACGCACCAAGAATATTTGAGGAAGGAGGATTAGGCGAAAGTACTTCTCTATTAAGTAGTATTGGAATTGGGGTTACCAATTTAATTTTCACATTTATAGGAATTTCTTTAATCGATAAGTTAGGAAGAAGACAGTTGATGTATATTGGATCTATTGGATATATTATTTCTCTTAGTTTGGTATCCTGTGCCTTTTTTTTTCAATGGGGAGGATTGCTTATTCCAATTTTCCTTTTTCTTTTTATAGCAGCTCATGCAATAGGTCAAGGAGCTATAATATGGGTTTTTATATCTGAAATATTTCCCAATCACTTGCGCAATGCAGGACAATCATTTGGAACAAGCGTTCATTGGGTTTTAGCGGCTATAATTCCCTCTTTTGTCCCGCTCTTATTTGGCAGTATAGGGGCAGGAGTCGTCTTCTTGATTTTTGCTTTATTTATGGTTCTCCAATTGGTTTTTGTACACTATATGATGCCGGAAACAAGAGGAGTTTCCTTAGAAAAATTAAGTAAAACCTTGACTGAAAAAAAATAATACTTTAGATGAGGACAAGACAAGATTTTGTTTTATTTACAGGAGCGATTATTATTTTATTTAATGCATGTTCAAACGGCTCAAGAACACAGAGATTAGAGATGTCAAAAACAGAAATAGAGGAAGAAAAATACCGCCCAGGGTTCCATTTTACACCGGAAGATAATTGGATGAACGACCCCAACGGGATGTTTTATTTGAACGGAATCTTTCATCTTTATTTTCAGCATCATCCAGAATCAAACGTTTGGGGACCAATGCATTGGGGACATGCTACAAGCGAAGACCTCCTCAATTGGCAAGAACACTCTATAGCATTATTCCCTGATGACTTAGGAGCTATATTTTCTGGAAGTGCAGTTGTTGATTTCCAGAACACCTCCGGTTTAGGGAGTTTAGAAAATCCACCGATAGTGGCCATATATACCAATCATGATGCTGAGGCTGCTGAAGCAGGTAGTGAACGTTTTCAGATACAAGGAATTGCCTATTCTTTAGACGAGGGCTATACTTGGACAAAGTATAAAAATAATCCTGTAATTCAGAATCCAGGGATACGTGACTTTAGGGATCCTAAAGTCTTTTGGATGGACAGTCAAAAAAAATGGATTTTGACTCTTGCAGCAGGGCAGGAAACCCAATTTTTTAGCTCCCAAAACTTAATTGAATGGACTTTCCTTTCTAGTTTTGGGAAGGGAATAGGGAATCACAAGGGCGTGTGGGAATGCCCCGACTTATTTGAGCTAAAAGTTAATGGTAGTGATGAGACCAAATGGGTACACCTTGTAAGCATCAATCCTGGAGGGCCCAATGGCGGGAGCGCCACTCAGTATTTTATAGGAGATTTTGACGGAACTAATTTTACGCTTGACCCCAACTTTAAAACGGATATGCAAAACGCACATCATTTTTGGGCGGATTTTGGTAAAGACAATTACGCAGGGGTGACTTTTTCAAATTGGAAGGACGAAAAGGGAAACCCTCTTTTTTTAGGATGGATGTCCAATTGGCAATATGCGACCAAAGTACCTACCTACAAATGGCGTAGTTCTATGACTTTAGCACGGACACTCGAACTTTTTAAAACAGCAAATGAGTATAAGCTGAAGTCTTCACTGTATATGGATTCAGAAAAAGTAGCTTCAAAAAAAGTAAAAATTAAAGAGACAGCTATAGGTGAAGGAAAAATAATTGTAGATCAAAAAGAGATAAATCTTGCATCAGCAAAAATTAAGATTGATTTAAAAAATATAGAAGAAAACACCTACACTTTTGTGCTTGCAAACCAAGATGGAGACGCGCTACTTTTTGGTTATGATCACAATCAAAAACAATTCTTTATAGACCGCAGTAAGTCAGGAGTGGTTAATTTTTCTGAGGATTTTTCGAACAAACTCTCACTTGCTCCACGTTTTGGGATGGAGGATGAACTCAGCCTAGAATTTATATTGGACAAAACTTCAATTGAACTATTCTATGATGATGGAGAAACCGTAATGACAGAGATCTTTTTTCCGCACAAACCATTTGAAACCTTATCTCTACAGACTAATAATCTTACTCAAACAGTTTTTGTAGGGGAGTTAGTTGAATTGGATCCAAAAAAGATACAATAGAGCGCATTTGTAAAAGTCAAATAAAGACCTAATGAAGATTTCATTTTTTAAAGTAAAACTTGGCAAGCGTTTTCCTCTGGCGATAAGTAGAGGGGTGAGGTATGACTCCGAAAATATTTTTTTAAAATTGGAGAAAGAGGGGATTACCGCTTGGGGAGAAGCGGCTCCAGGAAGTACAGAGGGGGCCAGTACAGCAGCAGCAGTCCAACAGATTCTCGAATCATTTATTTCAAAAGGAATAGAAGGAGAATCCATACAATCCTTGTACGACCGAGCACGAGCTGACCAAATTCCTCCATGCGCCTATGTTGCATTAGACACCGCTCTTTGGGATTGGACGGCTAAAAAGGCAGGGTTGCCACTCTACAAATTATTAGGTTTTTCCAAACCACACACCCCAACATCAGTCACTATAGGCATCAATCCACCAGAGGTGGTAAAAGAACGAGTTCCCTTATTACTTGACGGTACCACTGTAAAATCATTAAAGATAAAACTGGGATCGCCGGAAGGACTGAAGGCAGATAAGGCAATGTTTGATCAAGTTGTTGAGAGCACAAAAGTATATGATGTAAAATTGAGGGTAGACGCTAATGGTGGTTGGGATGTTTCAGAGGCACAGCACATGATGCAGTGGTTAGCAAACAGAAAAGTAGACTACATAGAACAGCCTTTGAAAGAGGGAGAGGAGGATAATCTAAAATATTTGTTCAGAGACAGACCACTTCCTATTTACGTTGACGAGTCCTGTCGCTTTGCTGAAAACATACCTCGCTTTGCCGCTCATGTAGACGGGGTAAACATGAAATTGATGAAATGTGGAGGCATTACGGAAGCCTTAAGAATTATTGCAACAGCTCGAGCTCATGGATTGAAAACCATGATTGGTTGTATGAGCGAATCCTCTGTAGCTATTGCTGCAGCCGCTGCTGTTTCAGGAGGGATTGACCATATAGATTTGGATTCTCATTACAATCTTGCTCCTGACCCAAGCCATGGGGCACCTATGGTAGATGGAGTAACACTACCCCCAGACAAGCCTGGTCACGGTGCTGAATTAAACAAAGAATTTTATGCTTAAACCAACCCATAAAATAGCGGTTTATATGGAAGGTCATATAGACAGTGATTACGGAAAAATGGGAACAGGGGTGGTGCGTTACCTTCCTAATCCAATTGTAGGAGTTATTGATAAAAAACTTGCAGGGAATCAGATCCAAGATTATATGGTAACTGATAAAAAGGCACCAATTTTAGCCCATTTGCCTGAAGCTATAAAACTTGGAGCAGAGGTTTTAATTCTTGGAATTGCTCCCTCTGGAGGGCGTATTCCAGAAAGTTGGAATCAGGTGATTGAAGAAGCCTTAAATGCAGGGTTAAGCATTGTTAACGGTTTACACGATTTATTGAACCCCGTCTGGGGGACTAAAATTCCATTTCCAGAAAAGCAATGGATTTGGGATGTTCGTGTACCCCAGTTTACACCCAATATTGCAACAGCTCAAGCCGCAAAACTAAGCAACAAGCGAATTCTTTTTGTGGGAACCGATATGGCTGTTGGGAAAATGACTGCAGGTTTAGAATTGTATTCTCATTATCTAAAGCAAAAAGCCAATATTGGCTTTGTTGCAACAGGTCAAATTGGAATTACTGTTACCGGTAAGGGGATACCCCTTGATGCCTTTAAAGTTGACCATGCTTGCGGTGCGGTTGAACAGGTGGTGCTGGAACAAAAAGATAAAGAAATCATCCTTGTAGAAGGACAAGGATCCTTATTACATCCAGGGAGTACAGCAACCCTCCCTTTAATGAGGGGGAGCTGCCCCACCCATCTTATTTTATGTCTACGTGCAGATAAACAGAGCCTGAGAAGCCCCGAGAATATTCAAATTCCAGATTTAAAGAAGTTCATTCAATTAAATGAATCTCTTTGTTGTGTCCTCGGGACATATCCTCAAGCAAAGGTTGTTGGGATAGCAGCAAACACGAGCACATTTTCAGCTGTAGAAGCTCAAAATTATATAACCGATTTAGAAAAACAACTGGACCTTCCAGTTACCGACCCTGTTCGGTTTGGTATGACAAAGATTGCCAGAGCGATTGACTTGTCTTAGTACATTTTTTTTCGATCGACTTCATGAAGAAGTGGAAGTCCATCTTCTACCCGTCTAAAACAATCCATCATTTGGAGAACACTTTCTCTGGGATAGGTTAAGCTTGCAATATGCGGTGTAATTTGTACAGAAGGATGCGTCCACAGGGGACTGTTTTTCGGAAGAGGTTTTTGTTCAAAGACATCTATAAAAGCACCACATAAAATGCCTTCGTCCAGGGCTTTTATAATATCTTTTTCCACCTGTACAGATCCGCGTGAAACATTAATTAAATAAGTAGGTTCTTTAAGTTTTTGAAAGAGATTAAAGTTTAACAGCCCATCTGTTTTAGGGGTATAAGGAACCATACAAATTAAAACATTTATTTGACTTAAAAAGTCGTCAACTTGATCTCCAGCATAGGAGGGAAAAGGAGTGTCTTTGGGCGAGTTGCTGAACCCAACAACACTAAATCCTAAATTATGTAATTTAACGGCAGCATCCATTCCTAAAAATCCTGTACCGAAAACACCAATTTTTAATTGACGTTCTTGAAAATCAAATTGTGCCCAATATTTTTTCTGTTTTGCTTTTTGAAAATCGTAAAATGATCTGTGATGGTTTAGTACAGCCATTAAAATATAATTACTCATTGAAAAAGCCATTTGAGGGTCTACTACTCTGCATATGGGGATATGTTTGGGGATGGTATCATCATCTAGGATGTGGTCAACCCCAGCACCCATGGAGAAAATGAGCTTTAAGTTTTTAAATTTACTCAAGGCACCGCGTTTTTGTTTCCAAACCATTGCACATAAAACTTCTTCAGGTTTTTCTGTCTTGGAGCCAATAACCAAATTGATCTCTGGAGTAAGTTGTTCTAACTCATTTTTCCAACGTTGAGTAGGTACTTCAGGGGCGATAATTGCAAAACGCATACAAGTTTCATTTAATAGGTATAATTAAAGATAGTTAAATTGTCTACTTTTATGTCAAATAGTAACTTATGCGTTTCAAAACCACAGTTCTTTTTTTATTTATTGGAATTTTTATCGGTTGTACAAAAGAACCTGTAGAGGATAAATCAATTACATCCAAGGACTTAAAAGAGCAGATAGCTATTAGGATACTATATAAAACCAATTTAATTCGTAGCTCTCAGGGCCTTGATGATCTTCTTCAAGACGATGAAATGGACGTATTGGCTAGTTTACATAGTGAAAATATGATTACACATGATTTTTTTGATCATGTCGACCATAAAGGGAAATCACCCTCCGAAAGAGCCGATGATTTAGATTTTGTATGGAGCAGTATAGCAGAGAATATAGGTTATGTCCCCTGGTTTGAAAATGTGTCTGGTTGTGGTGATACGCGAAGCGCTGAAGCGATAGCTGAGTGTGTCGTTGAAGGATGGAGAAATTCTCCAGGGCATTATGCGAATATAATAGGAAATTATAATGAGTTGGGTGTAGGGGTTGCATTTACCCAAGACAGTGTAGCTTATTTTACTCAAGTTTTCAGAATACGCTAGTTATTTGCAATGGTAGTCTGCTGCTCGTGTAGCAATTTGGTTATTGGGCTTAACATTGACTTTATAGCCTAGTGAATTTGCCCAACCCTTGGCAGCTGAAATCAATTTATAAGATTTAAAATTCTCGTCCCCATTATAGTCCATATCAATTTGGACTTTAACACTTACTTTTTGGGTTAGCCATTCTGCAGTATCAATACTTAGTTCAGCTTCTCTCCATAACCGTTTCCACATATCTCGTATAATATTGATATTGGATTTACTTAAGATATAATGTACGCCCCTGCTACCGAGTCTGTATGCAATCACGGTCGTATACCGACTTTGTTTATTGATATTTTGTGAGTCAGTTCCGATATGAATTTCAGCATATGGATAGATTTTGATCACCTCTAAGGTATGAGTGACGGGATCTACAGCTTGACCGTGAATGTCTTTGAAGAGCAACATACGGACTAAATTAAAAAGAGTATTTTGCTTAAAAGAATAATAACTGAATATTTATGACGACGCTACTTTTTAATCTCTGCAATAGCCTAATCCTATTAGCTTGGGGAACTATAATTTTTTTTCCAAGACAAAAATTATCTAATGTCTTGATTGACTATCCCTGGGTTCCATTAGGACTAAGTGTTTTTTATCTTTATTTCATCGTTATATCTGGAGGGCTTATGGAAGCAGACTTCAGCTCTTTGGAGGGTATTGTTAGTTTATTTCAAAAGGCAACTGCAGAATCTGCAGCAGCTGGCTGGTTACACTATTTAGCATTTGATTTTTGGGTTGGAGTGTGGATTGTCAAGCACAGCAGGAAGCTTGGAATTTCACATAAAATCGTTGTATTTCCTATGCTGTTTACCTTTATGCTTGGACCAACAGGAATTTTGGTTTACAGTTTAATTCTCCTCGGGCGAAAGGCATTTATTCCGGCCAGTGAAAACTGATGTTTTGATTCAAATCTGGGTGCAATGATTGGGCTACAGGGCAGCTATGTGCCGAGCGCTCTAAAATCAATTTAGTTTTGGGATCAAAGGATTTGTGGAAGTGGATATCGACCTTTATTTCTGCAATTCTTCTCGGATCAGCAGCCATGATTTTTTCAACTTTAGCTGTCGTTCGTTTCAAATCCAAGTCAAGTGATCGGGCTTTAATCCCCATGATAGTTAACATACATGACGCCAAACTTGTAGCAACAGTATCTGTCGGTGAAAAAGTTTCTCCCTTGCCGTGGTTGTCAACGGGAGCATCTGTAATCAGTGTTGTAGATGAGGCCAAGTGAGTTCCTTCGGTTCGAAGATCTCCTAAATAGTGTACTGTACTAGTCATGAGGGAAATAATTTTAGATAGATAAAGTTTGCAAATACAGCCCCCAAGCCTAAAACTAAAGGGTAAACAAGAAAAAGCCATAGGCTATCTTTAAAAGTGATTAATTCCCAATAGGACTTTGAACTTGCGAGTCCATTGAGTAAATCATACCACGATTTTAATTGCAGTTTTACAGCGAGTATATTGGCGATAATTGCAGTGATTAAAATGAAAAGACCGATAAAATAGATTCTAATCATGGTCAAAAATAAGTAAGTTTAACAACTAATGTGTAAATTGAAACCAAACTTGAACACAATGTTAAAATGGATCTTAAAGGTTTTATTTGCTATAGGGTTTGTTTTGTCAAGTATAGTTGTAGGGGTTATGTATAGTAAGCTTTCGTTTATCGATTGGCCTTACTTAATTGGCGCATTAGTTTTTCTAGTGGCAGCTATTTTGGTACCAGTAAAAAATCAAACAAACTTATAGGTTAAAACAAGGATTATGAATAAATTAATTTTAGGAATAGTAGTGATAGGGCTCACTTTAGTTCCCCTAAACGCTCAAAACAACAAGGCGTTAAAAAAGGAGGTAATTGCTTCTGTAGAAACACAAAAAGACGAATTAATCACGGTGAGTGATAAAATTTGGGCAGCTGCGGAAATCGCATTTCAAGAAAAGGTTTCTTCACAAACCTTGATCGATTACGCTAGAGCAAACGGTTTTGATGTTAAGGTTGGGGTAGCTGAAACACCAACAGCTTTTGTGGCTACTTACGGATCTGGAAAACCGGTTATAGGAATTTTGGGTGAGTTCGACGCACTCCCAGGGATTTCACAGAAAACGGTACCCGAAAAAACACCGTATAAAAAGGGAGCAGCCGGTCACGGTTGTGGGCATAATATGTATGGAACAGCAAGCCTTGGTGCTGCTGTTGCAATAAAAAATTTAATTGCAGAAGGCAAACTAAAAGGAACAGTAAAGTTTTTTGGAACCCCAGCAGAGGAGAAGTTTTTTGGGAAACTATGGATGGCAAGAGCCGGTCTTTTTGATGATTTAGACGCTTGTTTAGATTGGCATCCAGCAGATACTACTGAGGCTGATGTTCAAAGTTCTTTGGCGTTGGTCGACTTTAAAGTTGAATTTTTTGGTCAGACGGCTCATGCCTCTGCTGATCCCTGGAACGGAAGAAGTGCTTCCGATGCTTTAGAGTTGTACACCCATGGAATCAATTCATTTAGAGAACATGTAAAACCCACGGTTAGGATTCACTATCATATCCAAGATGGGGGTCAAGTGGTCAATGTGGTCCCCGATTACTCTAGGATTTGGGTACGGGTAAGAGATACTAAAAGAGAGGGAATGAATGAAGTTTACGAACACGTTAAAAAAATGGCTGAAGGTGCAGCCATCATGGCAGATGTAGATTATGAAATTAATTTGATTTCTGGAATACACGAGATTTTACCCAACAGAGCTGGAGGGGTAGCAGTACAAGAAAATTTGGAAACTTTGGGCCCCTTGAGTTATACTTTCGAAGAACTAGATTTTGCTTATAAAATTCAAGAAGCAACATCCAAACCCAAATTGGGAATCAACGGTAAGATTACTCCATTAAAACCNACTGCCGAACACCCNANGGGAGGTTCAACAGATGTTGGTGATGTGAGTTTTTTAGTACCNGTTGTTCGTTTGGGAGTNACTGTTGCACCGGAAGGAACACCNTGGCATTCTTGGGCTGTTGTTGCCTGCGGNGGAATGTCAATTGGGCANAAAGGGATGGTTTATGCAGCCAANGCTTTAAGNATGTCTATGGTTGATTTNTNTACAGATTCNAAGCTATTGCANNAGGTAAAAGATGAATTTAAAATNCGTAAGGGAGACTATCAATACTCACCCATGCTTCCACCAGGGCCNCCACCAATTGGNGAAGAATAGAAAACAATNCGGNGGCTTAGCNAATCCACTTACGCCCTCGCATTTCTTGTTTGACACTTTTTGCTAAGTAAACNAGGGCGAGCATATTAGGAATGCACATAAGNGCAAAGGCTAAATCAATAATACCGATAACCACTTCCACNGTTACTANAGCTGATATAATAATNCTGCCCACATANAAATAGTTGTAATAGATACCCCACTTTTTTTGAGTTAGGAACCCAAAGCACTTTACCCCATAATAGGAGTAGGTAAAAAGCGTTGAAATCCCAAAGACGAAAACCATAAGCAGTAACAGCTGATCTCCAAAGCCAAAAAATAAAATTCGAAAGGCTTCCAAGGTCAATACAATTCCATTGAGGTCAGTAACTTTATAAGCACCGCTTATGATGACAATCAGACCTGTAATGCTACATACCAATACAGTATCAAGAAGAGGACCAAGCATGGCTACCAAGCCTTCATCTGTTCCTCTTGNNCTTTGTGATTGCCCGTGATACATCGGCGCATTTCCAACACCACTTTCATTGGAAAACACAGCNCTACGAACNCCTAAAATAACCAGCCCCCAAAAACCACCAGTCACNGCCGTATCAAAATTAAAAGCTTCAGTAAAGATGAGNTCNAGAGTTGGAAGGACTGCTTCACTATTCGAAACNAGGATAAATAACCCCATAAAAAAATAAAGCCCTACCATAANNGGAACCAAGTTTGAGGTGACNTTGANGATGGACTTAAGCCCTCCAAAAATGACAAATGAACTGGCTACTGATAAGANAAGCCCTATAAAAAACTTCCACTCAAGATCACCTAAGGTTATAATTGAATCTGGCTGAACAACATTCATAAAAGTTTGAGTGAGTTGATTGGCCGTAAAAGCGGGGAGTACCCCAAATAGCCCAGCNATTGAAAACCATATAGCTAAGGGTTTNCCCCATTTTTTTATTCCCAATTGCATGTAAAACATTGGCCCTCCTAAAGGCTCACCGTTTGCCTCTNCAGAACGNAACTGAACAGCCAAGGTACAAGAGTAAAATTTAATAATCATNCCGATCAAAGCNGTAAGCCACATCCANACTAGAACCCCTGGACCTCCCATATGAATGGCAATTGCTACACCGGAAATATTACCTAAACCCACGGTTGCAGCNAGCACTGCAGNTAGCGCTTGAAAACGAGAAATTCCTTNAGTTTTTTCNTTTAAAAAAAGGAGTTTAAAAGCAGGGCGTAACTTCAAAAGAGGGATTCCTCGACTGTGAAACATCAGGTAAANGCCTCCTCCAACAACTGNAAAAAGCATGACCCATTCTAAAGGACTNATGATTGCTTTTAATAAAGTTTCTATCGAGTTGATNAAATCACTCATACAGTAAAGTAAAGATTAAATTTTGTTTTCATTTAAAAAAAATTGAACTTTATAAAAAACCGATAAACATGCAATCACGAAGAGACTGGCTTAAAGCCTCAATGGGAATTGGAGGATTGATGCTAGCACCATCCACCCTTTTAACTGCTCAGGAAAAAGAAAACTTCCAACCGAGAAGTTTGGAACCTGTAATTCGACTGAGTTCAAATGAAAATCCTTACGGTCCTTCGAAGCGGGTGAGAGAACGGATAAANAANTCTTTTGAACACGCTTGTCGATATCCTTATGCATATTCAGACGATTTAGCAGAACAATTAGCGNAAAAGCACGGAGTATCTCCTGAATCAATCATCGTTACAGGGGGTTCCACAGAGGGATTAAAAGTAGCAGGGATTACTTTTGCAGCTAATGGAGGAGAAATCATTTCGGGGCAGCCTACCTTTCTGGCAATGATGAATTATGCCAAACAGTGGGGAGCTGCCGTAAAATGGGTCCCTGTGGGGGAAGACAAAGGATACGATTTGGACGCCATCGAAAAACAAATTTCTTCAAAGACAAAATTGGTATTTCTATGCAATCCCAATAACCCAACAGGCACCTTAGTTCCAGCACAAAAGCTTATTGATTTTTGCGAGGTTGCGAGTAAAAAGACGATAGTCTTTTCAGACGAGGCGTATTATGATTTTATAGAAGAGCCGAATTATCCCAGTATGATCGATGCAGTAAAGCGTGGGGATAATGTGATTGTTTCTAAAACCTTTTCCAAGGTTTATGGAATGGCAGGCTTGAGAGTTGGTTACCTTATTGCTAAACCTGAAATCGCCCAACAAATTCGTCAGAATGTTGTTGCAATGAGTAATGTCCTCGCGGTTGAGGCAGCGAAGGAAGCACTTAAAGATGAGGAGTTTTATAATTTTTCTCTCAAAAAAAACAAAGAGGCAAAACAGCGGATATANAAACTTTTAGACCACCTCAANCTTGATTATGTTACTTCACATACTAATTTTATCTTTTTTCACTCGAAGCGNGATATNAGAGCATTGGGGCCAGCAATGTTNGAGAAGGGAGTACGAATTGGAAGGCCTTTCCCTCCCTTTTACGATTGGTGTAGGATAAGTACGGGAACCTCAGAGGAGGTTGANTTATTCATCAAGGGGATGCTTGAAATTTACCAAGNNTAAGCCTTAGTTTTCTTTAACGATAATNTAAGTTGCTTTAACNCCAGTTGCNAGGTTCCACCGATTGGCTCCAACCAATTTCCCTTCATCGTCAAAAACACGNACTTCAGCGGTATTCGGNCCAGATTCACCTTGNTTAAGGGCTACGAAATCAATTTTATTAAAGCCNGGGATCAAGTCAATAGAGATCGTTTTAAAGCGCTCTAATAAGAGGACCTGAGGCACCACTTCCTGGTCATTAAGCATGATNCGTATCAGNTCACCATCAGGGGANTCATGATCACGAACNGCAATTTGAACAAACTTTCCATTATTACGGAAGTCTCCCAAATATTGATCAACCNTAAATTGATTTGGNTTTTTTTCTTTTTCAGGNCGTCGGTTTANACGATTNAGGTATTGTTTTCCTGGATCTAGAAATTNTTCGCCTCTGCCAAAATTGATCGGGGGATTGTTGNTATCGCTTTTAGGNTCTTTAAATTCCAATTTAGGATTGAAAAANTCTTCGGAAAGAAATTGTTTTTGTTTTTTGGGNGACAACAGNCTAGGGGCCTTGTTTTCAGGGGGAGGAAGGAGAAGCTTAGTTGTTTCTTTAGATTCACCAATAATTTGACCCGAGAGAGAANTTATCCCTAGAACTAGANTTNGAATCAGATNTANAATTAGCTTTCTCATTGAGAATCAGTANTTACACATGGCAAACCTAGGGTGAATTTGACTCATTTTAAAGCCTTTTAACAACTATTTAATGCNGAGAAANTTTTTTATCTATCTTTAAATGAATTAAATAAATGAANCTTATGGAATTAGCAACACTGGATTGGCTAATTATATTCTTGTTTTTTGCAGTNTCCTTGGGAATTGGAATCTACGTATCNAAGGCCTCTGGNAAAAGTGCAAACGAATTTTTTCTATCGGGGAGAAGCATGCCTTGGTGGCTTTTAGGGCTTTCCATGGTAGCGACCACTTTTTCTACCGATACACCCAACTTGGTAACGGACATTGTAAGAACCAATGGAGTATCAGGNAATTGGGTTTGGTGGGCTTTTTTAATTACNGGTTTGCTTACNGTTTTTGTNTATGCTAANCTTTGGAGAAAATCCAATGTAAATACGGACTTGGAGTTTTACGAGCTNCGCTATGGGGGTAANCCTGCGAGTTTTCTCAGNAAATTTAGAGCGATNTATTTAGGTATTATTTTTAATGTAATTACCATGTCAGCAGTAACCTTGGCAGCNATTAAAATTGGAGGTATTATGTTNGGTTTAGAGCCCTGGCAAACAGTAATAACGGCAGGCTTAGTCACNGTGACNTTTAGTGCAATCGGAGGGTTCAAAGGGGTTGTTTATACTGACCTAATCNTNTTCTTTGTCGCTATGGGTGGAGCAATAGGNGCNGCATATTACTTAGTAAATCTTCCAGAAGTTGGNGGAATTGAATCCTTGCTTGCTCATGAAAATGTAGTAGGTAAAATTTCTATTTTACCTGATTTTGGTAATCGTGAAGCCCTAATTACTCTACTCATTATACCGCTAGCAGTACAATGGTGGAGTTCTTGGTATCCTGGGGCAGAGCCNGGCGGNGGAGGTTATATAGCCCAACGGATGCTTGCTGCCAAAGACGAAAATCACGCCATAGGAGCNACCTTCTTCTTNAATATNATGCACTATGCATTAAGACCATGGCCATGGATTTTGGTCGCTTTAGCATCACTGGTTGTTTTTCCGGACCTCAACAGTATACAGACCGCTTTTCCTAACATTACAGCAGATAAACTCGGACATGATTTGGCNTATCCTGCCATGCTAACCAANCTTCCNACCGGACTTTTAGGTTTAGTGTTGGCTTCNTTAATATCTGCTTATATGAGNACTATATCAACACAATTAAATTGGGGATCATCTTATGTGGTTTATGATTTTTACAAACGACAAATTAACCCTAATGCTTCACAAAAAAGATTGGTAGCAGTAGGAAGAATATCAACCGTAATTTTGATGGTGTTGAGTACTTTACTTGCACTATTACTTCAAAATGCAATGCAACTTTTTAATCTCCTATTGGTTTTCGGCGCGGGAACAGGCTTGATCTTTATATTGAGATGGTTTTGGTGGCGAATTAATGCTTGGAGTGAGATTGTAGCGATGGTTGCCTCTGGGTTTATTTCTTTGCTTTTGGNAATTCCCGCTTTTGGANTAAAAGANGCTTTATTTGGGGCGCAAGGAGTTTTTCCGGCTTGGGCTGAATTTCCTTTTGTNGTATTTGTGACTACCTTNCTTTGGCTTCTAACGACCTTTCTGACACCCGCTGAAAGCAAGGAGGTCTTACGNTCTTTCTACACTAAAATNCAGCCGGGAGGACCTGGATGGAAAAAAGTTATCNACGCAGCGGATAAAGATGGGGTNAATCTCAAAGAGGGAGAGCAAGGCTGGACGGTTCCATCAGGNATAGTAGCGATGCTGTTAGGCTGCTTGATGATATACAGNGTGATGTTTGCTACGGGCTACTTTATCTATGGAGATTATCAATTGGCATTACCNCTNTCAGTATTGGCTCTAGTTTCAGCTTATTTNTTGATCAAAACNTGGANAAAAATCAGGGTAAAGATTTTATAGCGNTTNTAACCTAANATNATGCCGGCTATGGTNGCGGACATCAGGGAAACTANNGTTCCTGCGANCATNGCTTTAAANCCGAGTTCGGTTAANGTTTTNCGNATTTTNGGNGCGATTATCCCNATNCCACCNACTTGTATTCCTATAGAGGCAAAGTTTGCAAACCCACAAAGCATATAGGTTGCCATNATCACAGATTTNTGATAGNTGAGGTGAATNNNACTNGCACNNTCTTTTAANNTGACCAATTGNGTATANCCNACAAACTCACTNGCTACCAGTTTGACCCCAATGAGCTGTCCCATCAAGGCCATATCCTCCTTGGCTACCCCGATAATCCACATCAGTGGAGCAAACAAATAGCCTAGAATAAACTCAATGGAGAAATTTTTGTAAATGGTGTGTTCTGCAATCCATGCGTTTAGTCCAATAAATTCACCAAAACTTGACAGTATCCCACTGAGCATAGCAATAAGGGCGATAAAGACTAAAAGCATAGCACCTACATTTACAGCCATTTTGACTCCNTCACCAGTTCCAATNGAAATGGCAGACAAAAAATTTGATCCAATTTTATCNCNCGANANATGAACATCAGTNTGAATTTCCTNNGTCTGAGGGTAGATAATTTTTGCGATAGCAACAGCTCCAGGTGCAGCCATGACAGAAGCAGCAAGAAGACTCTTGGCAAACTCCAAACGCTGTACGGGATCATTGCCTCCTAAAAAGCCNATATAGGCGCCTAAAACACTTCCAGCAACCGTCGCCATACCCCCAACCATAACCAAAAAGAGNTCTGATCGATTCATTTTTTCCAGATAACCTTTGATCATTAAAGGGGCTTCAGTTTGGCCTAAAAAAATATTTCCCGCCACAGAAAGACTCTCAGTTCCAGAGATTTTAAGAAGCTTGGTAAGTACCCAGGCCAAAAAACCTACAACCTTTTGGATGATACCAAAATAATAGAGAATTGAACTTAAAGCCGAAAAGAAAATAATTACAGGCAAGGCTTGAAAGACAAAGATAAATCCGTACCTATCAACATCTCCAAATTCACCCAACAGCATTTTTGCGCCTTCCCCAGTATATTCTAGTACACTAATAAAGAACCCTCCTAAGCCCTCAAACATTCCTTTGACCAAACTGACTTTTAATACACCTATGGCAATAATTATTTGAGAGAGCAATCCCAGTCCAACGGTTTTCCATGCAATTTGCTTTCTGTCATTGCTAAAGAGGTAAGCAATTAAAAGGAGTACCAACATGCCCATCATACCCCTGAAGAGCGATGTAACGGTAAATCCGGAACTTGGGATTAAATCCATATCAATGTAGTCCACGTAAAGATAGTAAAACACAAACCTTTGAAAACAAAATAGCGGCTGTCAAAACAATTTTAGTACGGTTGAATTGTCTATTGCTGCGTTCCTCAACNATTAAGGGTGATTTGTAGTCTTAGTAATAGATCAACCGAATAAAAAAATGAACTAAAATTCTGACCTTAGAATTTTCTCAATCACTTCTTGAGCAGTCATCAGCTTGATTTTATGCACACTGTCGTTGTACTGACCTGTCTCAATTAAATTGTTGATGAACTCAAGGAGTTCTTTGGCTGAAAGCTGTTTTGAATTCATTATTGTTGCATTGGAACTTCAAGTAATAAGATACGGGAATCTTTTTTTGCAGTAATTGAAAATGATTGGGCATCCCATATTCCTAGAGCGTCTCTTTTGCTCAAATCTTGCCCGGCAACATTTCCTTCTCCATCGATCACAAAAGCATAAACTCCATTTCCCTCTTTATGGATGCTGTACTCAACCTCAGTTTCCTTATCAAATTCACCTAAGTGAAACCATGCATCTTGATGTATCCACATTGCAGGACCGTCTGGATTGGGAGTTACTATAGGATAGAATGCATTGGGAGTTTTGAGTTCTTTAATACTTTTCTGATCGTAGCGGGGACTTACGTTTTGCGTATGAGGAAAAACCCAAAGCTGTAACAAATTGACTGACTGATCTTTATTTTTATTGTATTCACTGTGATAGACCCCTGTACCTGCACTCATTACCTGAATTTCATCCGCCTCAATGACCCCTACATTATCCATACTGTCTTTGTGCTCTAATGCCCCTTCCAATGGAATGGTAATGATTTCCATGTTATCGTGTGGATGCGTACCAAAGCCCATTCCTGGGGCAATAATATCATCATTTAAAACTCTTAATACTCCAAATTGAACCCGATCTGGGTTGAAATAATTAGCAAAGCTGAAGGAATGTTTCGCGTGAAGCCATCCGTGATTGGCTTCACCACGGCTTGAGGAACTGTGGTAGATCTTTTTCATATGATTTTAATAACACAACTGTTGTAGGTACAAATGTAGTATTAATTTTCCGATTTTTCCTCTTTCTTGGTTTGATTCAGTTTGGCTACGGTATCGATTAGTTTCTTTTTGGCATTAAAGTAAGAGATTAGAGTCTTAATCTTTTCTTCATTTTCCTTTTGCTCTTTGTGCTTTTGTTTCTCCTCGTATACGGTATTTTTAATTTCCATATAGGTAGTTACAGCAAAGCCAATAATAATGGCAATACATACAACATAAGCAACAATTTCTTCAGGTTCTGAGAGATACATAATCCTTATCTTAGTACAAATTTAAAAAATGCTTGAGAAGAATTCTCATCCCCTGATTGCAATTTTGAAGTTCTCCCTTCTAATTTGTTTATTGACTTTCCCCAATCTTTTTTTTGGACAAGGTTCATCTCAGACTTCAACCATTACTCTGGACGAAGTAGCCTTACAAGCTCCAAAACTAAAAAGCTCTCGATTTTTAATACCGGCTTCTGTCAGCGCTATTGATTTAATTCCCCTTCAGGGATTTCAACAGCAATTATCACTCCAAGAATATTTAAGATCTGTACCGGGACTATTTTCTTTAAATGCAAACAATTACGCACAGGACTTAAGACTTTCAATCAGAGGATTTGGATCCAGAGCTGCTTTTGGAATAAGAGGAGTAAAAATTATAGTAGACGGTATTCCTGAAACTACACCAGATGGACAAGGCCAAGTGGATAACCTTCCTTTGGGGCTACTCAGTCGCCTAGAAGTNCTTCGAGGACCTTCGGCAAGTTTATACGGAAACGCTGCAGGAGGGGTTTTGTATTTAAATACTTTAGACAGTTTGGATGGAGCATCTACTAGATTCAGAAGCACGTTTGGATCTTATGGATATCAAAATTATCAATTGACCACCCAACTAAAAGGGGTAAAAACCACAGCACTTTTCCACTTGAATCGCACCAACACCAACGGTTTTAGAACTTTTAGTGGCTTAAAACAAAATGTATTTAATGCTAAAATCAAGCATTCATTTAGTTCTCGTTCTAAAATTATTTTTCAGCTGAATTATACAAACAGCCCAAAAGCTGAAGATGCAGGAGGCTTAAAGCTCGAAGAAACCCAAGCCGACTTTCGCCAAGCACGCCAACGGAATTTAGAATATGATACCTTTGAAAAAATCGATCAATTTAAAATTGGAATGCGCTGGGAGCAACGATGGGGAAGCCAATGGAACCTCGACAGCTATGCTTTTTACAGTTTTAGAGACTTTTACGGAAAACTTCCGTTTGAAAATGGGGGAATCATAGATTTGTTTAGAAATTATTACGGCCTGGGATCTCGTCTGAGCTATGAAGAAACNCAATCCAAATTGACCCATAGATGGCAGTTGGGTTTTGAAACTAACGGCCAACGCGATCAGAGAGATCGTTTTAGAAACCTTCAAGGAATGCAAGGGGATAATGTGTTTTCTCAATTAGAACGTTTTGGGAATGTAGGGATATCCTTNTTGGATGACCTTCAATGGGATAAGNTCTTAATCAGAACAGGACTGCGATTTGATTATCAAACCCTTGGAGCCGATACTGAACCAGAAATTCAGCAGTATACAGTTCTAAACCCAAGTATTGGAATGAGTTATGCCCTTTCAACTACNCACCGTCTTTTTGTCAATTTTTCAACAAGTTTTGAAACGCCTACACTTTCTGAACTTTCGGCTAACCCNACTGGTGGTGAAGGNTTGAACTTGAATTTAGACCCCTCCAAAGCGATTAATTACGAANTGGGATGGAAAACTCAAGCAAGCTCCGGGTACTTTGAAGCCACAACCTTCTACATCAAAAGTTCAAATGAGATATTACCCTATGAATTGGAAGCTTTCCCCGGAAGGTCTTTTTACCAAAATGCCGGCGCGACAAGGCGTTATGGCTTAGAGCTAGCCGCCTCGTATCAGTGGAATAGGTGGGGGATGCAAGCCAGTTTAACCCAAGCACAATATCAATTTGAAGGGCAAAAAGCGGAGGAAAATCTCGAAGGCAATAGCCTTCCTGGAATACCCAATAGCCAACTCTTCTTGCAGCTTCAATACTCGACCAATACAGATTGGAAATGGATACTCTCAGGAGAACATGTCGGTGAGTTTTATGCAAACAATTCCAATAGTGTAGCCATAGAATCCTTTCAAAAGCTGCGGTTTCAGACCCAAAAAACAGTCCAAATATCATGGGGAGAAATTGATTTTCATGGAGGGATAAATAACCTACTCAACACCATATATTACGATAATATTCGCCTGAATGCTTTTGGAGCAAGGTTTTATGAGCCTGCACCAGGGCGGAATTTTTATTTGGGATTTAATATATCATTAAATTAANTCAAAATTTAAATATAAAACTCTTCTTACTATTAATTTTATGGGAAAATACTTATTCTTTTTACTGCTTTCTTTTTCTATCTGTAACGGGCAAGCTTTCCTTGATCTAAGGTTAAAAAGGCAAATTAAAAAAATCCCTGTNTTTAAAGAAGCATTTGTNGCAGTGAGTGTTTCAGAACTAAAGACTTCTGAATCCCTTGTTTCTNTANATGAGAATAANTATATGACCCCTGCTTCTAACACAAAACTCCTAACTTATTTAGCTGCCATCCAAAATTTTGACTCACTACCCAGTTTGTTNTATTCAATTAAAAATGATTCAGTAATTCAGTTTAAATCCTCCGGCTATCCGTTATTACTTCATCCCTTTTATNCNGATNCTAAGNTTACTGNTTTTTTTAAACANGANTNTNATTTTGNNTATGTTGCNCCNTCGGNNGGTCCCAAACCTCANGGCCCTGGATGGTCCTGGGACGACTATTCCTACTACTATGCCTCNGAGCGCAGTGCNTTCCCTATTTATGGNAATNCNGTTGGGATTACAAANNTGAATAANGNAATTAAAACACTCCCTTCTGGGTTTGATTTTGTTTTAAAAAGCGATTCTTTATCTCCTGTGGCTTTACGTGAGAAAGACGCAAATAGTTTTCAAATCAACCCCCTTAAACTGAATGAAGGCGATACCCTTTACCGCCCTTTTATCACATCNGACTCCCTTTTTGTAAAGCTTTTGGGAGAGGCTGTAGGTAAAGAGATTGTAATAAGTACGGCTGAAGATACGGCCCTTTGGACTCCGCTTTACACCGGAGTAGAAGAGGTACTTTACAAAGGCNTACTTCAAGACAGTGACAACGGAATTGCAGAGGCACTGCTGCTTATGGTTGCAGAGAAAAACAGCGGAGTTTTAACAGCGGAGCAAGCAATCGACTCTTTACAAATCAAATGGTCCCAATGGACTCCAGACCCNCTTATTTGGGTGGACGGCTCTGGGGTGTCACGCTACAANATGTTTACTCCNAGNTCCATTGTGGNAGTTTTGAAAGNGATTTATAAGACCTCTTCTTGGGATCAAATTCTATCCCGTTTTCCTAAAGGAAGTGAATCGGGAACACTAAAAGCCTACAATGTAGACCAGGTATACGGTAAAACAGGGACTTTAAGACACAACCACAATCTCTCGGGCTATCTGATTACCAAAAGAGGTAAAACGCTTGTTTTTTCTTTTATGGTAAATCATTTTACC
>NHDB01000025.1 GCA_002167945.1 Flavobacteriaceae bacterium TMED48
CCCACTAGCGCAGATGGTACTGCCACTTGGTGGGAGAGTATGTCGCCGCCTTCTTCGAAAGACCTCAACAGTTTTGTTGGGGTCTTTTTTTTATTCTAAAGCTTGCTTACAATGAATATCAAAAAATTGATTGAATAAAAAAAGCTCCTTGAGGTTAAGTCCTTTTTCAGCAAAAAAAATAAACTTAAATCAAAATAAGACCAAGGTTAAGTTCGGTTTACTATACTCAAAAGTTAAGAGGCATTCAGAAAGTTTTTAGTGTTGAAGCACGGTTTGTAGTCTGGTGCAAAATTGGGGTTATCAACGAAAAGAGTTAACTTTTCCCGCCTCGTGAAGGGACATTTTATTATTTTATGGTTCTATAGTAGATTAGCGGGCATTAACCTTGCTTTTTCTATCATTAAAATTGAAGAAAATATGATTAATTCCAAATCAAAGTACAGCAAACGGCTTGAAAAAAAGTAATAAACGGTATTTATAGTAAATAAGAAAGTCCAAACCCAAGCAAAATAATACCTAATTTGCGGATGTTGAAGGCATGTCCTTGATTGCTTTCAAATAGAATGGTGGTTGCAATATGGAGCAACATTCCGATTACTAGTGAGGTAAAAGTAGTTTTCCAAGGTTCTAATCCATTGGTGTTGGAAAAAATAAAACTACCCGCAGGACTCATCAGCGCAAAGAAAATCAGACTGGATATTTTTAAAAATAAGGAAACTCTTAGCTGCCAAATCATTAAAAATAAGACCATCCCTATAGGTATTTTGTGAATAAAAATGCCCCAGACTAGTGCTTCTTGACTACCCATAGGAATACCTTCAATAAAAGCGTGTAAACATAAACTCACAAAGAGTGCCCATGGAAGTCTCGTACTTATATGGGTATGGGTATGCCCGTGTTCTGCTCCCTGAGAAAGAAACTCTAGTAAAATTTGAAAAACTAAACCTGCAACAATCCATATTCCCGCATTAAAATCTGCAATCCTAAATACAGAGGGTAGAAGATGAAAAATAGTTATCCCTAATAAAAATGCTCCACTAAATGAGAGAATCAGCTTGAGTCCCCTTGGCGCACTTGGCTTTACAATATAAGCGATTCCCATGCCTAAAAGGGATCCTGTAAAGGGGAGAGCAAAATTAAATAGATAGGTTGAATACATACAAGTGGTCTAGTAACACATTAATCCTCAAAATTAGAGTATTTTTGAGGCTTTAAGTAAAGGATGGAAGAAAATTTTAAAATGGTAGCCAAAACCTTTTTTGGTTTTGAAGAAATTTTAGCTAAAGAACTGTTGCACATAGGTGCCCAACAAATCAAGCCTGGAAATCGGATGGTTTCTTTTGTAGGAGATTTGGGTTTTTTGTACAAAGCCAACCTTTGTTTGCGCACTGCTTTAAAAATTCTGAAACCCATCCACACAGCTAGGGTTCAAGACGAGGATGCTTTATACCAATTGTTTTATGATTTTCCTTGGGAGGATTTCTTGGATGTGGATTCTAAATTTGTCATTGACAGTGTGGTACACGGTACGCTATTTACCCATTCTAAATTTGCTTCTCAAAAAGCTAAAGACGGTTTGGTCGATCAATTTAGAGATCGGTATAGTGAACGTCCAAGCGTTGATTTGAACCGCCCCGACCTTCGAATCAACCTGCACATACAAGAAGATTTTTGTACTATTTCCCTAGACAGTTCAGGAGCCTCACTTCACCATAGGGGGTATCGTACAACAACAAATATAGCGCCACTCAATGAGGTTCTGGCTGCTGGATTGATTCAGCTTTCGGGTTGGAAAGGAAAAACTGATTTTTTAGACCCTATGTGTGGTAGTGGAACCATAGTAATTGAAGCCGCTATGTTTGCCTCTAATATCCCTGCCAACATCAACAGAAAACAATTTGCCTTTGAAAAGTGGACGGATTGGGATGCTGATTTATTTGAAAAAATTCAAGAAAGTCAACTAAAAAGAATTAAGAATCCTGGAATTCAAATTAAAGGGTCAGACAAAGCTCCTTCAGCGATAGAAAAAGCTACTATCAATGTTGAAAATGCTAATTTGAGTGAATTTATAACTTTAGAAAAAAAGGATTTCTTTCAAATTGATAAAGAAACTTCAGGTCCATTACATCTGCTAACCAATCCACCCTATGGAGAGCGTTTGGACGGTGATATCAACGCGCTTTATCGAGGAATTGGTGATGCCTTTAAGCAAAGTTTTCCAAATACTCAGGCTTGGCTGATCAGTTCTAATATGGAAGCACTAAAATGCGTTGGTCTTCGGCCAAGCAGAAAAATCAAACTTTTTAACGGTAAGTTAGAATCGAGATTAATGTTTTACCCTATTTACGAGGGAACCAAGCGAGTACATAAGATTAAAAAGGACTAATTATTTTTTAAACTGAAAAGGAATTCTATAAGTGAGGGTATAGTTAAAACTAGCACCAAATTTATTGTCCTCTGTTTTTTTATTAAATCCAGGAATATGGATGTTGTCAAAATTCTCTGGTACAGTATCACTGATCAGACGATTAAGTCTTAAGCTTAGTCCCAGATAGACGTTACTGAAGAGTTGTACTTTAAATCCAGTGATGATTTCCACCCAAAAGGCGTTTAAATCTGGACGTTCTCCACTAGCAAAGCCAGAAGTAATTTCTGTTTCAGGATCTTGCCAAAACGGAGCTCGATCTAGCAAGGTGTACGAGTTCAGGAATTGACTATGACTACTCGATGCCAAGCGAAGACCGAGTATGACATGATTATCCATCCCTTCCCAATTGTCATACATATTTAAGTCAAACCCAACTTTGTAATAGGTTCCTTTAGTCGTAAAGTTGACTTGTTCGAACTGCTTGGTGATTTCTTCATTCCCAACTTCTGCGGCCAAAAATAAATTCTTACGGATTTGCAAGTCAGCTACCGCTTCGAAACCTTGATAATTATCAGTGGCTTGTGATCGAATAACACGGTATAAGTCTACACCAAAGCGTAAACTTAGGGGGGTTTTTTGCTTGGTATCTAAACTTTCTAATACTTTGATTTGAAGAGAATCAGCAATCGCTTCCTCTTGTCCAAAAACTGAAAGTGATCCAGTAAAGAGACTAATGTAAAATACCCAAGTGCGCAGCAGTTTCATCTGAAATTGTGTCTTTTAAAATTACAGCTCCTTTGATCCAATCATCTCCAGAATTTAACAAAAAAATAGGCATTTCATCTAGTATAAAATTGGCTCGAAATCCACAAGCTCCGTTGACGAATTGATCTTGACGTTGGTAATTGATTTGAAGTGTATCGATATTCTCGTTTTCACTACCCGTATTTAAAATAAATTCAAATTGAGTTATCGCTTCTGTGATTTGAAGAGGCAATGGTAAAGAATCCCCTGTATTTCGGGCTAATTTTTTTTCAGTCCCAATAGGGCGAATACTAAATCCAGAAGGGTTTTGCAATGTACCTGTTTCCTTATCTAAGAGTAAAATGACTAAATCGGGTGTACCCTCAACGGTGGAAAGGCAGATGTCGTCTCTTTCACACCCGGCAAAAATTCCAAAACAGACAAAAGCAAAAAGAAGTTTATTTTTAAGCGTGTTCATCAGTAGTCTTAGATTGTAAAAGTACAACATTTTCTACATGATGAGTTTGCGGAAACATATCGACTGCTTGACTTTTTATAAAGTTGTAGCTTTCTTTCATGAGTTCTAAATCTCTTGCCTGGGTGGCACTATTACAACTGATGTATACAATTCGCTTTGGTGCAATTTTTAGTAATTGGGCTACAACATCTTTATGCATACCGTCTCGAGGAGGATCCGTAATCACTACATCGGGCTTGCCGTGTCGGCTAATAAACGAATCGTTAAAACACTCCTTCATATCACCTACTTCAAAGGAGGCATTTTTTATGCCGTTTATTTGCGCATTTTTATTAGCTGCGCCGATGGCTTCAGCAACAGACTCTACTCCTATAATTTTTTTACAATCCTTTGCTAAGCTGAGTGCAATGGTACCCGTACCTGTGTACAAATCATAAACTGTATCTTCTTTCTTGAGTTGTGCGAAATCTTTTGCCAATGCATATAAAAGCCCTGCTTGTTTGGGATTGGTTTGATAAAACGACTTAGCGGTAATTCGAAACTGTAAATCACCCAAATATTCAGTGATGTAATTATTTCCGCTAAAACAATGAATTTCTTGATCGTAGAGACTGTCATTGCCCTTTGAATTAATACAGTAGAGCAGTGAACTTACTTGAGGGAAGTGTTCGCGAACATAATTCAAAAGTAGCTCGATTTCGTTTTTCCGCTCTTCAAAAAATTGAATGAGCACCATGAACTCCCCGGCTAAAGTATTTCTGATCATTAGTGTTCGTAAAAAGCCTTGTTGCGCCCTACTGTCGTAAAACTCCATTTTATTTTTCAGGGCGAATTTTTTAATTGCATTTCGAATTTCGTTGGAAGGATTAGCTTGAAGGTGACATTTGTTAACATCTACAATTTTATCCCACATTTGCGGCTTGTGAAAGCCCAAGCCATTGCGTTCAATTTGATTTTCTTGTTCGATTTCTTCCGAAGTTAACCAACGTTTGTTAGAAAAAGAAAATTCCATTTTATTTCGGTAGAAATAAGGATCATCCACCCCAAGAATAGGAATTACTTCGCGAGCTTGAACTTTTCCGATATGCTGCAGGTTGTGTAGCACTCCTTTTTCTTTAAAGCTAAGTTGGGCTTCGTAAGATAAGTGTTGCCATTTACAACCACCACATACACCAAAATGCTCACAGGGTGGGTCGGTTCGGTCTTTTGAGGTTTGAATCCATTCAAGAGGCTCTGCTTCGAAATAACCTCTTCGCTTCTTGTACGCACGAACGTTTACTACATCGCCAGGAACAACATTTTTGATAAAATAGACAGCACCTTCCTGTGACTTAGCGACACCCATGCCTTTGGCGTTAATATCAATTACCTTTAATCCCTGTTCTATCTTGTTTACTCTTTTTTTTGACATGCTGCAAATGTAGGTGGCTTAGGAAAATAAATCATCATTTCCATTGGGTTTTTGAATATCATATTTCTTACTTTTGAGTGCAAGCATTACTCTCTATTGGAGTTCAAAATATTTCAATTATGGAAACAACGACTAAAGCATCACATTTTATAGATTTAGAGCTAGCTAATGGAGCACACGATTATCATCCAATACCAGTAGTATTAGAGCGTGGTGAGGGAGTTTACTTGTGGGACGTTGAGGGTAAAAAGTATTTTGATTTTCTTTCTGCCTACTCTGCGGTAAATCAGGGACACTGTCACCCCAGAATTGTAAATTCTTTACAAAAGCAAGCTGAAAAACTGACACTTACCTCTAGAGCTTTTCACAACAATAAGTTGGGAGCCTATATGGATTATGTTACTGATTATTTTAATTTCGAACGATTGTTACCCTCAAATACAGGGGCTGAAGCTGTGGAAGCTGCGATAAAAATCACCCGTAAATGGGGTTATACAGTTAAAGGTATTCCCGATAATAAAGCAGAGATCATTGTTTGCTCTCAAAATTTTCACGGTCGAACCTCTACTATTATTTCGTTCTCCAGTGATCCTGGCTCAAAAACTAATTTTGGCCCACATGCTAAAGGTTTTATTACGATTCCTTACAATGATATAGATGCATTAGAAGCGGTTTTGGAAACCCATCCTCATGTAGCAGGGTTTTTAGTCGAACCCATTCAAGGTGAAGCAGGAGTTTATACACCTGACGCTGACTTTATCAGTAAAGCTAAAGCGCTTTGTAATGAATTTAACGTATTGCTGATGGCTGACGAAATTCAAACTGGAATTGGTCGAACAGGATCCTTACTAGCCGTATGCGGTTCGTGTAACTGCGAAGGACATTGTCAACAACAATCAGAAACCTATACACGCCCTGATGTACTTATACTTGGAAAAGCAATTAGTGGAGGGACATATCCTGTTTCAGCGGTATTGTGTGATAGTGAAATTATGGATGTGATACAGCCCGGTCAACACGGAAGTACTTTTGGAGGAAATCCCATGGCCTGTATTGTTGCTATGGAGGCTTTGGAAGTCATCNGAGATGAAAAATTAACACAAAATGCACGNCGTTTAGGACAACTNTTTAGAGCTAAAATGCNATCCTATATTGAAANGAGTTCNATAGTCCNTAAGGTANGGGGTAGAGGACTGCTAAATGCCNTAGTTATCAATGATACNGAGGAGAGTAAAACAGCATGGAATATTTGCTTGAAACTTATGGAGAATGGATTATTGGCCAAACCAACTCACGGAAATATCATTNGGTTTGCACCACCTTTAGTAATGACTGANGAGCAACTTGGNGAATGCATCCAAATCATTACGTCCACTTTAGAATGTTTTGAACCAAATAGCTAATTTTCCAAGCNGATGAATATTTATTTTGATAATGCAGCGACTACACCTTTGCGTACAGAAGTAATTTCTTCCATCTCCGAAGTGATGCAAGAATGTTTTGGNAATCCATCCTCTACTCATGCTTTTGGAAGAACAGCAAAAACCCATATAGAAACTGCACGAAAGGAAATTGCAAAACAAATTAATGCTGCCCCTCAAGAGATTATTTTTACCTCTGGAGGTACAGAGTCTGACAATATGATACTGCATTGTGCGGTAAAGGATTTAGGNGTAAAGCNCATCATATCTTCNCCTATTGAACATCATGCTGTTTTACATGCCATCGAAGCATTAGAAGAAGTATTTGGTATCAGTACAGCNTATGTTAAAACAGACGATAAAGGGGTTGTGGATCTCGGTGATCTTGAAGCTCTTTTAAAAAGTAGNAAAGAAAAAACACTGGTTTCTTTAATGCACNTCAATAATGAAATTGGNAATGTATTGGATTTGGANGTNGTGGGTAAGCTTTGTCANCAATACGAGGCATATTTTCACACCGATGCTGTGCAGGGGATAGGACATTTCACTTTTGATATGGAAACACTTCCAGTTGATTTTTTATCAGCAGCAGCCCANAAATTTCACGGACCCAAAGGAATTGGTTTTTCTTTTGTGAGAAAAAACTCCGGTCTTCAATCGTTCATCCATGGAGGGGCTCAAGAACGTGGACTGCGTGCAGGCACAGAGTCTGTTCACAACATCGTAGGCATGAATAAAGCTTTGAAATTGGCTTATAAAAACCTAGAGGATGAGCGGCAAAAAGTGTTAGATGTAAAAAATCATTTTATCGATCAAATCACCACTGTATTTCCTGAAGTACAGTTTAACGGTTTGTGTGATGACCCAGATAAAAGTACTTACACTCTAGTAAATGTAGCCCTGCCTATTCCTAAAGAGAAGGCTTTAATGCTCGATTTTCATCTTGATTTAAATGGAATTGCCTGTTCAAAGGGAAGCGCTTGTCAATCTGGAAGTCAGTCTGGATCTCACGTTCTAAACACTATACGCTCTCAAAAGACTGATGACTGGCCATCGTTGCGATTTTCGTTTTCAATATTGAACTCTAAGAGGGAAGTTGACCATTTGATACAAGTTCTAAAAGAGTTTTAGCCCCCTTTTTCCGTTTTACGGTAAAACTCCATTTCTAGTTTAGAAACATTTCCAACCCTATCTTCTGCCTCTATAGTGAGTTGATGTAGCGACTCTTTAAAACTCAAATCATTGAAATCGTAGATTAAGGTGTTGTTTTTGGGTTCGTATTCAAAGCGAATCCATTTGCCGTTGATTTCACCTCTGTAGGACTTTATTCCAGAATAATCGTCGGTTAGTTTTACCCTGAGGTAGTTAAAGGAACTCAACCATTGTTTATTTTTAAAATTCAAGGGTTTAATCTTTGGCGCGACACTGTCTCGACTGAGGGTAAACCTTCCAAGTATTTTGGATTTACCGATCCAACTGTCCTCTTTTTTTTGATTGCTAAAAAAGTAAGGCTTCCCTTTGGAGTTTAGCTTAGCAATAAATGATTGACTGTTTTTGAGACTGTCTTGATCAGGAATTTGAAATTGAATTTCAAAGGGCTTTTGCAGGGGGTAGTGATTTTCCCCCACTATTAACTCATTTTCTGCATTTTCAACCTTTAGTGGGATAGCATCGTAAAAACTGTTTTGAGGAAAATAGACAGATTTATCATCAAAATCAAATAAGTAATCTTTGGACGGGTCTATTGAATCCAATTTCTCTGTAAATTTAAGTGGGGGGTCTGTACCAGTAATATAAGCTTCAACATAGCTTGTGTTACCTACATAATCACTAACCTCAATCATGATTTGATAGGATTTACCGGGGCTGATTTCCATTTCACCATTGGTTTTCTCACCCTCTAAAAATGTAGTTTTTTGTTCTGAATGCGATATAAACCGTTGAATTCTTCTCTTTTTTTGAGCGTACTCTTTATAGTCAATCAGCAGGTTGATGTATTTAGAATCGTTAAAAGATATTTCATCCATTTTCATTTCAAACTGAGGAATTCCATTCAGTCTGACCTTGGCCTTGTAGATTCCATTTTTATTATAGGATAGATCTTGTCGATCGAATAAACGCAGGCCAACACTGATTTTACCACCAGTGTAAATACCTGCTGTGGTATAAACACTGTCATTTTTCTTAACTAGAGGGAATTCCTTTTTTTTACTGTCTGGATGAATCCCATTGTAGATATAGAGGTTTTGTATTTGAGGTCGTTGACTGTCTTTAATCTCCAATGGATATTCCATNGGATTTATTGGATTTTGGTTAGAGGAATTTCGTACCTCAAAATGTAAATGTGGACCGTAAGATCCACCTGTATTTCCAGAGAATCCAACCAGCTCTCCTGCTTCGATTTTGAGGACCTCGGATTTTGGAAATAAATGGATTGTAAAAGATTCTTTTTGGTATTGTCGCTCTTTAACATAAGCTTCAATTTTAGGGGCAAACTTTTTAAGATGTGCATATACTGATGTTGTTCCGTCGTAATGCTGTATGTAAAGTGCCTTGCCATAACCTGTCGTACTGACTCTTATGCGATTTACCCACCCATTTTGAACACTTTTTACTTTAAGGCCCTGCCTCCCTTGAGTACGGATATCCAGCCCAGCATGAAAGTGATTGCTTCTGAATTCACCAAAGGTGCCAGAGAGTTGAATGGGAATATCTAAAGGAGGTACCCATTGAGCCTCCATCTGACCAAAGTGAAATAGAGGTAATGTACATACGAAAAGGAAAAACTTTAACTTCAGATTTTGGGTGTTATTCAACATATGTTTAAATATAAAAATCAATTCTATTTTAATCTAATTTTCAAAACTTAAATGTGGTCTATTGTTAAAGTTTTTAAAACAGTATGTAAGGAGCAAACACAATAAGAAAAGATTCAATAGATTTGTAATAATAAGTTATTACGCCAATTTTTAGTATGGATAACAAAACCTCGAGCATAGTAGATTTAGAGTCAAAAATCATTTTACTGCTCAACAAGTTGAAGGAGAACCATCTAGATTTGCGAAAACTCAAGGAACAAAATGCATCATTGAGTAGGCAAAAAAAGGAATTAGAAGAGGAGCTTAAAGGTTTGAAAGAAGAAAATAAGTCTCTAAAGGTTGCAAATAATTTATTAGGCAGTAATGAAGGAAAGACGCAAACGAAAGCAAAAATAAACAGTCTAATCAAAGAAGTAGATTATTGTATTTCTCGGATTACAGAATTGAATTGATATGAGTGAAATGCTAAAAATAAAACTGACGATAGCAAATAGGGTTTACCCGCTCACAATAAGTCCAGAGCAGGAAGCTTCCTTAAGGGCATCGGCAAAAAAAATTGAAGCAACCATCCATCAATTAGAGAAAAACTATGCTGTTCGTGACAAGCAAGATGTTCTTGCCATGTGCTCCCTTCAGTACGCAGCTCAATTGGAAAAGCACAAAAGTCAAGAGGCTTCTGCTCCCTCTAAGTCAGAGGAAAAAATGCAAGAACTCATTGATTTAATTGACCTCCATATGGCTGCATATTAAGTTCATATTTACAGCTATACACACTGCCTGTATTAGTATTTTTTGATAAACTCAACGAGCTTTTAATTCAGAGAGGTGAGTTTCTTATGTAAAAGCAAGCTGCCTTGAGCAGATCCTTGAGCATTAGTGTAGCCTCAAACTTGATTTTTAGGAGTTTATACAAAAAACCCGCTGATACAGGTTTTTTTAAAAATGAAACACAATGGAACCTTATCTTATAATAATAATTACTGGGACATTGGCTCTTGCACTGGGCTTAGTTGTTGGTAATAATACGAGAAAAGGGAAAAATAAATCCCTTTTAGAAGAAGCTCAGCGCCAAGCTAAAGCCCTTTTGCAAAAAGCAAAAATTGATGCTGAAGCAATTATAAATGACAAAAAACTCCAAGCTAAGGAGCATTTTATTGAGTTGAAATCTAACCATGAACGAGAAGTTCACAAGAGAGAGCAAAAGATCTCTGAAATCGAAAAAAGAGCAAAAAAACGCGAATCGCAACTTCAAAAAGAAATCAACTTCAATACAGAGCTAAAACGAAAGCTTCATAAAGAGCTTGAGTTTGTCAATACCAAACAAGAAAAATTAGCCTCTAAAGAAAAAGCATTAGAAGATAAACTTGAAATACAGATTGGAAAACTCGAGGAGCTTTCTCAGCTTTCCGCTGAAGAGGCAAAAGCAGAATTGATGGACAGTCTTAAAGAAAAAGCAAAGTCCGATGCCATGAGTTATGTGCAACAGCAAATTGAGGAAGCTAAACTCACCGCTCAGCAAGAATCTCAAAAAATTGTCATCAATACCATTCAACGCATTGGTACAGAAGAGGCCATAGACAATTGCGTTTCCATTTTTAACCTTGAGTCTGATGATGTGAAGGGAAGAATTATTGGGAGAGAAGGACGGAATATTCGGGTTCTTGAAGCTGAGACCGGTGTGGAAATTATCGTAGACGATACTCCTGAGGCCATTATACTTTCATGTTTTGATCCTGTGCGTCGTGAAATAGCACGCTTATCTCTGCATAAATTAGTAACAGATGGGCGTATTCATCCAGCTCGAATTGAGGAAGTGGTCAACAAAACAAGGCGGCAGATAGAAAATGAAATTATTGAAGTAGGAAAAAGAACTGTAATCGATTTAGGGATTCATGGATTGCACCCTGAGTTGGTCAAAGTAGTAGGGAGAATGAAATACCGCTCCTCATATGGTCAAAATTTATTGCAACACTCCAGAGAAGTAGCCAAACTGTGCGGTGTGATGGCAGCGGAATTAGGATTGAATACAAAAATGGCAAAGCGTGCAGGGCTGCTTCATGATATTGGCAAAGTACCCGAGGAAGAATCTGAAAAGCCCCATGCTTTATTAGGGATGGAATGGGCTGAAAAATACGGTGAGAAAAATGAGGTGTGCAATGCCATTGGCGCACATCACGATGAAATCGAAATGACCTCTTTACTCTCTCCATTAGTGCAGGTATGTGATGCCATCTCTGGAGCAAGACCAGGAGCTAGAAGGCAAGTATTAGACAGTTATGTACAGCGTCTAAAAGACCTAGAAAAAATCGCTTATGATTTTAATGGAGTCAATAAAGCGTATGCCATACAAGCAGGACGTGAACTAAGAGTATTTGTTGAGAGTGAAAANGTNACTGANGATCANGCTTCGAGACTCTCTTTTGAGATCTCTCAAAAAATNCAAACNGACATGACCTATCCCGGGCAAGTTAAAGTTACAGTCATTAGAGAAACACGAGCTGTAAACGTNGCTAAATAGTTTTACAGTATNCTGTAAATAAATCCAGCCAGAGCTCCACCAGTAAANGGNCCNAGNANAGGNATCCAACTGTAAGCCCAATCAGCGTCTTTGTTTTTTCTCGGCANTAATTGATAAACCAAACGCGGGCCAAAGTCTCGNGCAGGATTTATCGCATAGCCTGTTGTTCCTCCAAGAGCAATCCCAATGACCCANACAACGATACCTATAGGNAGGGCATCNAATGCACCNAGACCAAAATTTTCTACTTCAGTACCTTGGATACTGATATTGGGACTTACGATAAATAAAGCTCCAAAAACAAGCATAAAGGTGCCGATGGCCTCACTAAAAAAATTGTTTTTATAATTACGAATGGCTGGCCCTGTACAAAAAGTACTTCGAACAGCACCTTCGTCCGTTGTTGCTCTATAATGATCGATATAAACAAGATAAGCAAGCCAACTTCCAAACATGGCACCCAATAATTGCGCAAGAAAATAGGAGGGGACTAAAGACCAAGAAAACTTACCTGCGAAGGCTAGTCCAAGAGTTACTGCAGGATTCAGATGGGCACCACTGGATTGAGAACTGACAAAAACAGCTACAAAAACAGCAAATCCCCAAGCGCTGGTAATCAATACCCAAGGGGTTTGTCCTGAGGCTATAGTATTTTTTAAATTGACATTCGCTACAACACCTGCTCCGAGGAGAATTAAAATTGCTGTACCGATAAATTCAGCTAAAAAGGGATGTAAAATCATAATTGNTATTTTTTTAAAATTACATTAAATTTTTTNATTTCTTCTTTAGCCCAATTTGTATCTTTTTTTAATCNTTTGCNCATAATTTCTAGTACTTGGGGCGCAATTTTTTCAGTTTCATAAGCATCTAAAAACAAACAACGTGTTCTTCTTGCAAGNACATCCTCAAGTGTAATGGCCATTTCTTNTTCTACTGCCCATATNACTTGATTTTCAGAAATAAAAATTTGATCGGAAAGCGANTGATCAGCCGATTTNGGATTCAATGCTTTAATTTTTGGGGTCTCAGTTCCGTAAATATGATACGGATCTGAAAAATCTGAATNNAAATCATTTCCAAAAATGGGNAGATTTTCTGTATTGCATTTGCGATCTGGGAAGCCACCAACCATTTGTATGGTATTGACTGTATCNTCNGCTATTTTTCTATAGGTTGTCCATTTTCCTCCAAGCACACTNACTAAACCACTAGTGCTTACGATNATTTTGTGATGNCTTGAAACTTCCTTTGTACTCTCTTTATTTCCTTCAGTAGCAGCCAAGGGACGCAAGCCTGCGAAGANACTNTTNACGTCCTTACNATNNGGNTTTTTTGTCATNTAGGCACTTGCATTTTCGAGTATAAAGTCTATTTCCTNCTCCAATGGTCTTGGTTCTTCNANAGCTTCGTCNACNGGAGTATCTGTTGTTCCAACTACTACTTGTCCGTTCCAAGGNACAGCAAATAAGACTCGACCGTCAGTCGTATGTGGAACCATGATGGCGTAATTNTCTTGNAAAAATGACTTATCGATCACTAGATGCACCCCTTGAGAAGGTCGGATCATGGGTTTTGCATCGGGTTGATCCATNCGAATAACATTATCAGAAAANACTCCTGTTGCATTAATNATAACTTTTGCCTTAACANCAGTTTCTGAGCCGTCCAANTGNTNNTTAACCNNNACTCCTNTNAGNATATTGTNNTNTTTTTCCACCCCTGTCACNTCCATNTAATTTAGAAGGTTNGCCCCTTCTTTATCTGCAGTAAGAGCAAGACTGATTGCCATACGTGCATCGTCAAACTGACCGTCGTGATANATGACTCCACCCCNTAAGCCTTCTTTATTGACATTTGGNAGATAGTTTAAGGTTTCATCTCTGCTAAGAATAGTGGATGGACCAAGACCAAGNTTACCAGCCATCATATCATATACTTTGAGTCCAATTCCATAAAATGGGCTACTCCACCAATCNTAAGAGGGAATTACAAAGCTTAAATCACGAACCAAATGCGGTGCATTTTTTCGCATAATNCCCCGTTCTCTGAGTGCTTCAATAACGAGTGAAATNTCTCCATTTTGCAAATAGCGTACTCCACCGTGAACTAATTTTGTACTTCGGGATGAGGTACCTTTTGCAAAGTCATTTTTTTCTAATAATACGGTTTTATATCCGCGGTTTGCAGCATCAACAGCAATGCCTAAACCAGATGCACCTCCGCCAATTATGGCAACGTCCCAATCCTCTTCTTGTTGAAGCCTTTCGAGATTTTTAGCTCTATTCATTATGGACTATAGGTGCTTAATTTAGCGATACGTTTTTTCCAAAGGTCAATGGTTTTTTGAGTATCTGAATTTGAATTGGGTTTAAATTTTTGATCTATAGCCCAAATATTCTCTAGACTTTCAATTGAATCCCAATAGCCGGTTGCAAGTCCAGCAAAGAAAGCGGCACCTAAAGCAGTAGTTTCTGTTGTTTGAGGACGAATAACTTCTGTTTCCAAAAGGTCAGATTGAATTTGCATAAGCAAATCGTTATTGCTTGCTCCACCATCAACTTTTAAGGATTTAAAAGTAGAATCTGCATCTTTTTGCATTTCGGTTACAATTTCCATGACTCGAAGCGCAATAGCTTCTAGAGCTGCTCTAGCAATATGTCCTTTATTTGTTCCTCGTGTTATTCCTAAGATGGACCCAGTAGCTTCAGAGTCCCAATAGGGAGCTCCTAGTCCTGCTAAGGCAGGGATAAAAGTAACCCCACCATTATTTTCTACGGTTTTGGCAAGAGCTTCTATTTCGCTAGCTTTACTTATCATTTGCAATTGATCACGCAACCATTGAACAACAGCACCTGCTATAAAAACACTCCCTTCAAGAGCATAGGCGACCTTTCCATTGATTTGGTAACCAATGGTAGTTAACATCTTATTTTTAGATATTACAGGAGTGTCTCCAGTATTCATAATACAAAAGCAACCGGTTCCATAAGTGTTTTTTACATCACCAGGTTCGATACACATTTGACCAAAAAGTGCTGCTTGCTGATCGCCAGCAATCCCCGCTATAGTTATAGAATGTCCTAAAAGTTCAGAGCTGCATTCACCTACCTTTTCAGAAGAAGAGACAACCTTTGGGAGTAACGCCTTTGGCACTTCTAATGTGGTTAAAAGCTCTTCATCCCATTCAAGTGTATGTATGTTAAATAGTAAGGTTCTACTTGCATTGGTTACGTCTGTGACATGTACTTGTCCGTCAGTTAAATTCCAAATAAGCCAACTGTCTACAGTTCCAAAAGCCAATTCACCATTTTCGGCCGCCGTTCTTAACTCGGGGTCTTGATCTAAAATCCATTTGATCTTAGTTCCAGAAAAATAAGCATCGAGTAGTAACCCAGTTTTTTCGTAGAATTGTTTTTCTTTTCCCTCTTTTTTAAGTACGTTACAAATAGCTGCAGTTCTTCGATCTTGCCAAACGATTGCATTATGAACGGGTTTTCCTGTTTTTCGATTCCAAATTAAGGTAGTTTCACGCTGATTGGTAATTCCCATGGCGTGGATTTGTTCTGCCTTAATTTGTGAGCGCTCCAGAACTTCATTGATAGCCTTGAGTTGGGTTTCCCAGATTTCAATTCCATCGTGTTCTACCCAACTTTCCTTGGGAAATATTTGCGTAAACTCATGCTGAACAATTCCTTTGGTTTCTCCAGCGTGATTAAAAATAATAGCTCTAGAACTTGTTGTACCAGCATCAATTGCAAGAATATATTTTTCCATACTTTCAAACTTTAGTTATAGGTCTTTGAACTAAAGTACCCTAATTTTCAGCGTGTGAGTTTAAAAAAATCAAGAGATTAAATTTCCATCCTCATCCCATTGAGCCAAGTCATTGCGTTTTGATTGGTCTACAAATTTTGGTATCCAGGACTTGTCATAAGACATTCCGTGATCCTTAAGAACATCCTCTGGAACACCGTCCCAAATATTGGGTTGGTTTCCTTTATAGCCCAATTCTTTTATTCCTGCTTCTGAAGTAAAATAGCCTGTCATTACAAGGTTTCTCATTAAGGAGAAAAAGCGAACTTCTTGCTTTTGTTCAGAACTGTTTGAATCTGGGTAGGCTATGAGATCTAAAACTTGGTGTTGCTCATTATCACTACAGTTGATAAAGTCTTTACCATAGTTTTTGTTGGTGTGGTTGTCCAGCCACATTAAACCTCCACGCATTTGTGTTTGTATACTTGAGAAATCTTTGGCCATAAATTCTATGAACTCTGGTACTTTTGCATCTTCAATATTTCCTTCCTCGTTGGGGGGGAGGATCAGATTTGCCAAACGTTTGATTTTTGCAAGTTCACTGTTTTCAAAAAATTGCTGGCCTAAAAGCTTTTCATCATAAGCTTGTTCTTTAGGAGTTCTTCCGTATTGGTACTCCCAAATCTTTTGCTCTACAGCAGCTTTAGGTTCTGTAACACAACTTTCTAGGGCAAGGCCTCCAGCCATACTTCCTAAAAAAATTGATCGAATACTTTCTCTTCTGTTCATGACTAAATATTTTGTTTTTTTAATTCTTGGACAATGAACTCTGAGGTTCTCCATGAGAGTGCCATGATGGTCCACGTTGGATTTTTATCCGCTTGTGACACAAAAGGACCCGCATCAACGATAAAGACGTTGTCNNCNTCGTGTAATTGTTCAAATTCATTGACTACTGATTTTTTAGGATCACTACCCATNCTAGTAGTTCCTACCTCGTGAATAATTCTTCCNGGNTTTAATAAGCCNTAATCACGATCAGCACCGGGNTTATCTCCCAGTACAATACCNCCCATNTTTTCAATAATTTCTTCAAAGGTATTGTGCATGTGTCTTGCCTGTTTNCGTTCGTGATCAGACCAAGANTAGTTNAATCNCAATACNGGGATTCCAAANTCATCTACTGNAGTAGGATCAATTTCACAATAGTTNTCTTCTCNNGCAATGGATTCTCCTCTTCCGGACATCCCCATNACAGANCCGTAAAACTTCTTGACATCTTCTCGCAGTTGATTNCCATAACCNCCTANCTTAAGTCCAAGGTATTTNTTGAGATCATTTGGNTTAAATCCNGTTCCNTAACTNGGCATTCCTAATCCTCCCCATACTTCAATATGGTANCCTCTAGGGAAATCGAGTTTTTTGTTGTCTAACCACCAAGGTGAATAGAGGTGCATTCCACCAACTCCGTCTTCGTTATAGCGTTTGCGATTCATTAATTCTGGAACAAAGGCCATACGGTCAGACCCCGTTGAGTCATGTAAGTATTTACCTACCATATTGCTGCTGTTTCCNAAGCCATTTGGATGCTGAGCACTTTTAGAGTTNAGCAGGATACGTGCAGTACTACAGGCAGAAGCAGCTAACACTACTACTTTTCCTCTAACGCGATATTCTTTGCGATCTTCTTTGTTGATGTAGAGTACNCCTTTAGCCTTTCCTTCTTCATTGACCTCAACTTCTCGAACCATACTGTTTACGTACAAATCAACTTGTCCTCCAGATTTTTGAGCAGGGAAAATCAAACAAGATCCCGCAGAAAAATCTCCATAGACTGAACANGANCGACTACATTGGTTGCAATAAAAGCAAATTCCTCTTTCATTGTTGATTCNTTTGGTCAAAATCGAAAGTCTCGAGGGCATTACTTTTACCCCAGATTTTTCAGCTCCTTTTTTATAATANAATTCGTGGAGTCTAGGTTTGGGAGCAGGTAAAAAATATCCATCGGGTTCGTTATACATATTTTCTTTACTNCCAAAGACACCAATCAGTTTGTCAACCTTGTCNTAATAAGGTTTAATGTCTTCNTAGCCGATGGGCCAGTTTTCTCCTAAACCATCTCGATCTTTTCCTTTAAAATCTCTTGGGCCAAATCTTAGAGAGATTCTTCCCCAGTGGTTTGTTCGTCCACCAAGCATTCTAGATCGGAACCAATCGAATTTACTATCCCCNATCTGATTGTAGGGTTCTCCGTCAATTTCCCATCCCCCGTAGGCCATGTCAAATTCTCCAAAGGCACGAGTAGTCCCTGCACCTCTTCTTGGAGATTCATAAGGCCACTTGAGTTGGGTTTGTTGGTCGGGATTGGCAGGATCAAAGAAGGGTCCAGCTTCGACTACTGCAACTTGAAGTCCAGCATCAGCAAGAATTTTTGTTGCCATTCCNCCTCCAGCTCCAGAACCGACGATGACAACNTCATATTNCTTTTCATTTTCAATTATTTGCATATTAAGTGTTTTTAGTAAATNGATTTAGCNTCAATTTTTTGNCAATTATTGTTTTTATANAGTGTATAGGAGAAACCTTTGTGAATACTGAAGGCACCTATCGCTCCAGCGGTATTCGTTGCTATATAGGCAACTTGAAANTCTGGTTTTNCTTGTTGTTTTTGGATAATTCTTTCAATGGCCTCNTCACAAGCTTTTTGAGGGCTTTTTCCTTGCCTCATAAGTTCCACAATTAAAAAGCTTCCTACAGTTTTAATNACTTCTTCTCCCAGTCCTGTNGCAACTGCAGCACCAACAGTATTATCGACAAATAATCCTGAACCTATAATTGGTGAGTCACCAACACGCCCTTTCATTTTATATGNTAATCCACTAGTGGAACAGCTTCCTGAAAGGTTACCTGANTGGTCNTAACAAAGCATACCGATAGTATCGTGATTTTCAATATTGATTTTTGGCTGATAATCACTTTTTTTGAGCCATTTTTTCCAAGCTTTTTTACTTGGTTCAGAGAGTAGGTTTTCAGTTTTNTATCCNTGTTCTATAGCGAATTTACGNGCNCCTTCACNTGCGAGTATTACATGGGGCGTTTGTTCCATTACATCTTTTGCCAATGCGGCAACATGGGTAATGTTTTCAACTGCTANNACAGCGCCACAATTTCCATTGGAGTCCATTACACAGGCATCTANNCTTACAGTGCCTTCGCGGTCAGGGGCTCCACCCTTACCTACAGTTGTGTTNAAAATGTCAGCNTCTTCTACGGCTGCACCACTGACGGCNGCCTCAAGCGCATTCGCTCCATTATCTAGTGACTTACCNGCAGTTGTTACTGCTCTNTGCACATCCCAGGTTGCAATNGCAAAAGCATTTGAGCTTATTGAGTTNAATGAGTTATGATTACTNTTTTTTGCGAATATGGAGGGCGAAATNAGGAGGCCTGANAACCCCATAGTACTCNTNTCAATAAAAGCCTTNCTTTTCATANTGCCTAAAATATGAACTATTTTCATTATATGAAAAATAATCACTTAAATGTGATTCTTTTTTTAGTTTTGTTTAATGGTCAAAATGAAATAAGTGATTGTAGAAATCTGTAGTACCTCTTTAAAAAGTATAAAAAATGCAGCTTTGGCAGGGGCTGATNGAATTGAGCTATGCTCTGGATTAGAGTTTGGAGGAATTACACCCTCTGCAGGTCTGGTAGAGAATGCGGTTAACTTAAACTTGCTTGATGTACATTGTTTGATTCGTCCTAGACCAGGACATTTTATTTTTTCTGAGGACGAAAAAAAAATCATTGAAAAGGACATACGATTTGCNTNGGAGGNTGGGTGCCGGGGAGTGGTTGTAGGNAGTTTAACTTCAGATTTTAAATTGGATATTCCCACATTAAAGTATTGGAAACAGATCTCGGGTGATATGTACCTTACATTTCACAGAGCCTTTGATGTGGTTATTAATCCTAATGAGTCTATTCAACAATTAATCGATTTNGGATTTGATTGTATATTATCTTCAGGTCAACAGGAAAAAGCTGTNGATGGTTTGGATAAATTGAATCTATGGAATAAGCAATTCGGTAACGATATTCTCATCATGCCCGGTAGNGGTATCAATGGAAGTAATTGTAAATTATTTCAATCNTCAGGATTCAATGCGATTCACCTTTCAGGATCGAGGGCTGAAGCCAAATTAAAAATTCCTCCAGAAATAAATGCTGAGCTTTCTTTTTTAAATCAGNAANTNAGTGAAAGTGATTTGANAACCATACAGGAAGTTGTGAGTCAGCTAAAAACCTAGTTAAACAGTATTGCGATACCCCCAATAGCAGTAAAGAGTAAAATTAGTTTTCTGTAACTATNATTTTCAATTTTNTTGACGAGAAAAACACCAGTGACCAACCCGATAAGGACGAAAGGAACCAATTGAAGACTGATGAAAATCGATTTGGAATTGATGGTTTCCCAGCTCCAAATGTGGAAAGGAACTTTAAATGAATTAATAATAAAAAACAACCAAGCCGCAGTTCCGATGAAATTATTTTTAGGGAGTCTCATGGCTAAAAAATATATATTGGAAAAAGCACCTGCAAGATTACCTATCATGGTGGTAAACCCTGCGAGTAGTCCCATAGAACCTCCAAAGGTCCAATGTGAAGGAATGGTTTTATCTTTTTTGTTCTCCCAATAATACATCAATCCTANACTGAATAATATGATGAGTGCCATGCCATATTTAAAAAGGGCTTCNGTTATATAATTACCNCCAACTACCCCAACTAAAACTCCTANCACCATCCATGGGAGAAGTTTGATAATGTATTCTTTTTGAACATGGCGCTTATAATAGGTAATGGCAAAGACATCGCCAACCAGAAGTAAAGGCATTAAAATCCCAGTTGACTCTTTCGCACCATACACTAAAGCTAAGCCTGTCACTATCAAAGAAGCTATCCCTTTGATTCCAGATTTTGAGACTCCAAGTAAGAAAGCACAACTGGCTNCTATTGAAAAATTTAAGAGTCCGATTTCAAACAAANAGAAGANGTTTTAGANGAACGAATATAGTATTTATTTCCAGCACCCTATNNAATGTNCATTCAAAGTTCTATTTTTGCATAAACAANTCATACNTTTTGAAATCCTCTTTTTTTAAAGCTGTTNAATACATGTTGTTAAGTACGCTTTCTTTTGCATTTATGAATGCNANTGTNAAGTACTTAACTNCNTATCCTACNATGCAAATTGTATTTTTNAGAGCNCTNGGATCATTAGTCATAACTACGGNTTATCTNAAGACNCTTGGAATTCCTCAATGGGGAAATCAAAAGAAATTANTGATTGNAAGAGGTCTAGTAGGAGTCACTTCNATGATACTGTTTTTCTGGGGNGTACATTATATTTCAGTTGGTAGTGCCGTCACTCTGCGTTATGTTTCACCTATTTTTGCGGGTATTTTGGCAGTCTTNTANTTAAAGGAAACCATNAAACCCTTGCAATGGCTGTTTTTTTTAATGGCTTTNTCAGGAGTTTATTTGATTAAAAATTTTGATGCCTCAAATTCTAGTTTTGGAGTTTTTTTGGTTTTACTTGCTGCATTTTTCTCCGCTGTTGTATATATTCTAATCAGCAAAATCGGAAAGGGAGATCATCCAGTTGTGATTGTTCACTACTTTATGCTTATTGCAACTTTANTTGGGGGTNTTGGCTGTTTGTTCTTTTGGAAATCTCCTNACTTACAAGATTTACTTTTATTATTGAGTTTAGGAGTTTTTGGGTTTTTTGGTCAATTGTTTATGACCAANGCTTTTCAAAATGGAGAGGCGCATATGGTTGCTCCTTTTAAATATGTAGAAGTTATTTTTACATTGCTTTTTGGTGTATTTGTTTTATATGAGACCTATAATTTCTTCCATTTAGTTGGGACGTTTTTAGTTGTTTTTTCTCTAGTAATCAACGTACTGTACAAATTTCGACTCAATAAAAAAGCCACTTGATAAGTGGCTTTAAATAGGTTANCTTAAGTGCTTTTTCGTTTTATTTAGACCATTCCGCTATCGCCTTATTATTTANGCGAANATAGTCTTGGTTTCCAGCTTCAGTTGCNAGTTTNAATGAGGTTTTTGAAGCTTCAATNGCAGCATCAGTCTCATTCAATGCTNTTAAGATAAGTGCCTGCTGACGATANATCCAATATTTGCCGTCATCCATTTCAATAGCTTTTGCGATCCATTGTTTGGCTTTGTNTAAATCTTTACCNACCTCNCTGTAATACACAGCAGCATTGTAATAATCTCTTGATTTGGGCGTTCCTTTCATTGTTTTATCTATNGAGGCCATAGTTTTTGCTTCGGTAGGGACACTGAGTTCCAGACTTGCCTGAGTATTTTCCCAGCTAAAATTGAGTGTCGCTCCATTCTGATGTAAATTCTCTATTGAAATGGTGAAGCATTCTATCGGTTTATTTAAAATATCTACAGTTGATTCCACTACTAATGCAACAGCTTTAGGATCCCATTCATCTGGAAGACCCCCATTGTCAGTTTTAGTGTAAAAAAACACTTCCCACATTGATACCCCAGGACGAATAAATATGGCGTATTTACCTGAAGCTAGCTTTTGTCCTCGAATTTTCACTTCATCTGAAAATTCAATTGTGGTATTTGCATTCGCTCCAGCTCTCCACATTTCCCCGTATGGAACTAGATCTCCCATTATTGATCTATTACGCACGGCTGGTCGAGAATAAGTTATTGCAACATCAGTTAAACCAACAACTTGTTCAATTTTTGCAAGTGGGCTTGGCTGAGGAGTTTCTATTTGTCCAAAGGCAAAACCACTAAAAATTAGTAAGATTGAGTAAATTTTTTTCATTTTTCATTTTTTTATTAACCAAATATACATTTTTTGATACTCAACACCCTATTTTCATTGGGATTAGATGATTTTTTTTAGCATGTTATTAAGTTTTGTTTAGTTTATTCTAATAATAATTAAACATTTTATACTTTTGATAAAAATCAGTTGTGAAAATCTACCAATTAGAGACCGTACAGAATTTACCCATATCAAAAGAAAAAGCATGGAACTTTCTTTCTGATCCAAGAAATTTAAAAACAATTACACCTGACTATATGGGGTTTAAGATTTTGAGTGGAGAATCACCAAAAATGTTTGCTGGGCAGATTATTCAATACATTGTCACACCCCTACTCAATGTACCCGTTAAGTGGGTTACAGAGATTACCCATGTTAAAGAGGGTGAATATTTTGTAGATGAACAGCGATTTGGTCCTTACTCATTATGGCATCACAAACATTTTATCAGGCCTATTGAAAATGGAGTTGAAATGATTGATGTTGTTGACTATAAGATTCCTTTTGGATTTTTAGGCAGGATGATGCATCCCATAGTAGTTAGGCCTAAGTTAAAAGAGATCTTTGAATACCGCCGAACAGCACTAATTGAACTATTTGGAAACTATAACGCATGATCGAAAATAAAAATATACTCATAATAGGAGGAAGCTCTGGAATAGGTTTAGCATTGGCTGAGCACCTGGCCCCACAGAATAAGGTTTTTATTGCCAGTCGTTCAGGAAACGCTGTTCAACATTTAGATATACAACATATTAATTTTGATGCGACTCAAGACGATTTGGACACCAGTCAATTGCCAGATGAACTTCACGGCTTTATTTACTGTCCTGGAAGTATCAACTTAAGGCCATTTAAGGGTTTGAAGTTGGAAGCTTTTCAGTTTGATTTTGAAATAAATGTTTTAGGCGCTATTCGTTCGTTAAAGTCTGTTTTATCCCATTTGAGCGCAAGCGGAAATGCCGCAATAGTGTTATACAGCACAGTAGCTGTTCAGACAGGAATGCCCTTTCACAGTTCAGTGGCTGCTTCTAAAGGAGCTCTAGAAGGCTTGACTCGCTCATTGGCAGCAGAATTTGCACCAAAAATTAGAGTCAACGCTATTGCACCCTCGTTGGTTAATACCCCACTTGCTTCAAAGTTTTTAAACAATGAAGCAAAAATCGATAAGGCCAATGAGCGACATCCTTTAGGCAGGATAGGTACTGCCATAGAAATTGCTCAAGCCACTACTTTTCTTTTAGGAGAAGAAAGCAGTTGGATGACAGGAAGAGTTTTACAGTTAGACGGAGGGATTGGAAATCTGAAAGCCTAACGATGGAAAAATATACCATTTTTTGGTTTCGAAGAGATTTAAGAATAGCTGACAATCACGGATTGTATGAAGCCTTATCAGGTGAAAACAAAGTGGTGCCGATATTCATCTTCGATGAGCATATTTTAAAAAAGCTACCAAAAAGTGATGCTCGTTTAGAGTTTATATTATTAGCCTTGGGTACCATAGATAACGCTATGAAGAGGAACAGATGCAGTCTTGGAATGTATCATGGTACCCCTAAGGCTATTTTTAAAAAATTAATTCAGACTTGGTCAATTGATAAAGTAGTTTGTAATGAAGATTATGAGCCTTATGCTACAGAACGAGACGCCTCTATCAAGGCCTTGCTTATGGAGCATAACATTACTTTTGAGACTTATAAAGACCAAGTAATATTTGGAAAAGACGAAGTTGTTAAAGACGATGGTACTCCTTACAGAGTGTATACTCCATATTCTAGAAAATGGTTAGAACATTTTGCAAAAACTTCACTCACTCAATATCCATCTGAAAACCACTTGGATCAACTCGCTCAATTGAGCTTACCTAAATTGGACCTCAACGATCTAGGATTTACACCTTCAACTGTTGCTCAGCCTAAGTATATTTTTAACGACGAAGTTATTACATCCTATGAGGAGACACGAAATTTTCCTGCGGTAGATAAAACGACTCGAACGGGTACCCACCTTCGCTTTGGTACTTTGAGTGTCCGTGAAATGGTAAAAAGATCATCGGCTATCGAAAATCCAACTTTTTTTAAAGAGTTAATTTGGAGAGAATTTTTTATGCAAATACTTTGGCATTTTCCACATACGACAAATCAGAGTTTTAAACCGCAATACGACAGGATTGAGTGGAGAAATAATCCAGAGGAATTTGAAAAATGGTGCCAGGGAAAAACAGGATACCCGTTTGTAGATGCAGGTATGAGACAATTAAACGAAACCGGTTTTATGCACAACAGAGTGCGAATGTTGGTGGGAAGTTTTTTGTGTAAACACCTTCTCATTGACTGGAGGTTAGGAGAAGCCTATTTTGCTGAAAAACTCCTTGATTACGAAATGTCAAGTAATGTTGGGAATTGGCAGTGGGTAGCAGGCTGTGGTGTAGATGCCGCTCCTTATTTTAGAATTTTTAATCCTACTGAGCAAATTAAAAAATTTGACAAGCAACACGACTACATCAAAAAATGGGTACCTAACTATCAAGAATTAAGCTATCCCCAACCTATAGTCGATCACAAATTTGCAAGAGAGCGTTGTTTGACAACCTATAAAACAGCGCTTAATGCCCAAGCGAGTTAACAAGAGAGACCTGCCACAAAAAATTTGTCCAATTTGTTCTCGACCCTTTTCTTGGAGGAAAAAATGGGAGTTAAATTGGGACGAGGTAAAATATTGCAGTCAACGATGTAGATCCAACAAATCGTAAAACAAGCCCTTTTTTCAGGAATAATCTTTTTTGCTGTAGTTCTACTTCAAAAAACATATTTTCAAAAACTACAACTTTTAAAACTTTCCTATAAATTTGATTGTTAACCAAATTATTCTAAGGACCCCAAATCCTAAAATGATAAAAACTTAACCTATGAAAACATAAATTCCTAATTTTTTTTCAAACTATTTCTACTTGTAACCTCAATCCAATTTGCACAAACGGAAGAGCATCCTTGGCAGTTTTCTTTTGGTTTTAATGCAGTAGATACTTTTCCAACTGGTGGGGTAGGTCAAGGAGATTTATTTGAAGACTTTTTAAATGTTGAAGAGCACTAAACAGACGTGTGTTTTTTATTTTAATTAGTAATTAAACTATACTCATTGAGGTTTATTTTTAAAGATCGTCCTGTGAGGGGCGATCTTTTTTGTTTTGAATTAGTATCTTGTTACATAAAAATTGTTACTCGGTGCAAAAGAGAGAAACAACCGCTATGGTATGGTTGCGCAATGATTTGAGAATTTACGATCAGCAATCGTTAATTTTAGCAAAACAATCTGGATTAAAGGTAGTGGCTTACTACAGTTTTGATCCTCGACACTACTACATAACTCCTTGGGACTTCCACAAAACAGGCTCTTTTAGAGCTCAGTTTTTAATTGAAAGTGTGGTGGAATTACAACGATCCTTAACCGATTTAAACATCAGTTTAATAATAGATAATAGACCACCTGAAGAAGGTATACCTGACTGGGTCGATCGATTAAATATTTCCCAAATTTTCTTGCAAAAAGAATGGACTCAAGAGGAACGGTTGGTAGAACATAATTTAAGAGCTACTTTGGATAAGGAGATTGAATTCTATTCTCATTACGATCAATTTCTATTTCACCCTAAAGACATTCCCTTCGAATTAAACGACTTACCAGAGGTTTTTACACTTTTTAGAAAACAGTGTGAAAAGAGGAGTACTGTTCGAAAAGTGCTCCCTGAAATTACTTTAATGCCTAAGGATAATCGTTTAGAACATACTTTTCAAGCACCCACTCTCGCTGATTTAGGATTGGAAAAGATCGAACAGCATCCCAATTCTGCATTCCCATTTAAAGGGGGAGGTGAGCAGGCTAAAAGAAGATTAGATCATTATTTTTGGGATACAAATAAGCTGTCTTACTACAAGCAAACTAGAAATGGGCTCTTGGGAATTGATTACAGTTCAAAGTTATCAGCTTGGTTGGCCAACGGATCGATCTCGCCCAGGCAAATTTATTGGGAAATTATCGACTATGAAAAAGAGGTAAAAAAGAATCAATCTACCTATTGGCTAATTTTTGAATTGATTTGGCGCGATTATTTTAAATATATCGCTCTTAAACACCAGGATGCAATCTTCCATTTAGGAGGTATACTAAATAAAGATTATCATTGGGATACAGCTGATACTAAAGTACACTCATGGATAGAGGGTACAACCCGTGAACCTTTTGTCAATGCCAATATGATTGAGTTGAATAAAACAGGCTGGATGAGTAATAGAGGAAGGCAAAATGTAGCTTCTTATTTTGCTAAAGACCTTTTATTGGACTGGCGAATTGGAGCAGCGTATTTTGAATCTCAATTGATTGATCACGATGTACACAGTAATTATGGAAATTGGATGTATGTAGCCGGAGTTGGGAACGATCCCAGAGATCGAAAATTCAATGTGCGTTTTCAAGCTGAACGCTACGATGAGGGAGGTAAATTTCAACGTCTTTGGAATCAAAATACACTGTTTTAATGAAGCTTAAACTAATTTTAGGGGATCAATTAAACCTCCAGCACAGTTGGTTTAAAGAGGTTGGCAGTAGCGAGGTATTTGTTTTGATGGAAATGCGTCAAGAAACAGATTATGCGCCACACCACATACAAAAAGTTGTTGCCTTTTTTGGTGCAATGCGAAACTTCAGCGAAGCACTTCAGCAAGCTGGACATCAAGTACATTACTTAGCACTTGATGATAAAGCAAACAAGCAACAGCTCGAAGCAAATCTAAACTTTCTTATTAAAAAGTTTAATGCAGACACATTTGCTTATATGGAGCCTGACGAATACCGTTTGGATCAACAGCTAAAAGAATATGTTCTAGGAATAAAGATTCCATCTGAAGTAGTGGAAACAGAACATTTTATGACCTCAAGATCGGAATTGACTGAATTTTTTGAAGGGAAAAAGCAATTGATTTTGGAATTTTTTTACCGCCGTATGCGTAAGAAATTTGATCTTTTAATGCAGTTAGACCAACCAGAAGGTGGTCAGTGGAATTTTGATAAAAACAATCGAAAAAAATGGAAAGGAACACCTTCCATACCCGAACCGTTTTACCCAAAGGCAAATGATTTAGAGGCTTTAAAGGAGATGATTGAAAATGCAGGGGTAAAAACGATTGGATCTTTTGATAAAAATCAATTTCTCTATCCATTGAGTAGGTCACAAGCTTTGGAACAATTGGATTACTTTTGCGAATATCTACTCGTTCATTTTGGAGATTATCAAGACGCACTTCACACAGATGAAGTCAATCTGTTTCACTCCAGAATCTCATTTGCTTTAAATGCTAAAATCATCCATCCTTTTGAGGTAGTTCAAACGGTCATTGCATATTACAGAGAACATAGCGACGATATTGAACTTTCTCAAGTTGAAGGTTTTGTTCGTCAGATAATTGGCTGGAGGGAGTATATGAGGGGTATTTATTGGAAAGAGATGCCTGCATATGCTTCAATGAATGCACTGGAAAATACCAACCCACTTCCTGAGTTTTATTGGACAGGAAAAACAAAGATGAATTGTTTGCATCAGAGCATTTCAAACTCATTAGACAATGCCTATGCTCACCATATTCAACGCCTTATGATCACAGGTAATTTTGCCTTACTTGCACAGATTCATCCTGATAAGGTTGATGAGTGGTATTTGGGAATCTATGCCGATGCGATACAGTGGGTTCAAATTACCAATACCCGTGGGATGAGTCAATGGGCAGACGGAGGGATAGTAGCGACTAAACCCTATGTTTCAGCGGCTGCTTACATTCATAAAATGAGTAATTACTGCGACAGCTGTCAGTACGATAAGAAAAAAAGAGTAGGTGAGGATGCCTGCCCGTTTAACAGCTTGTATTGGAACTTTCTCGATGATAAAAAACAGTTTTTTGCGAAAAACAATCGTATGGCGATGATGCTTAGACTACTCGAGAAAATACCTGCGGAAGACCTGGTTCAAATCAAACTCAGAGCAGCTCAAGTATTAAAGCATCCCGATGAATTCTAACCGAATTCCAATAGGAGTCGTTTGGTTGAAACGTGACTTGAGGTTGAGGGATCACCAAGCTTTGGCAAATGCCTTAAAGAACCACAAACAAGTGCTTCTGCTTTATATAGTCGAAAACTCCCTTGTGGAGGAGCCTCATTTCAGTATACGCCATTTAGATTTTATCAAACAGTCTTTAGTTGATTTAAACAAACAATTGGAAGTATTTAATACTCAAATTCTCGCTCTTGAAGGTGAAGTAATTCCCCTTTTAGAACAGTTAAATCACCACTTTAAGATAGAGGCTCTTTATTCTCATTTCGAAACTGGAATTGGATTGACCTTTACTCGAGACCTTGAGGTAAAAAAATGGTGTGATAAAAAAACATTGCCTTGGAATGAATTCAGACAGCAAGGTGTGTTTAGAGGCTTAAAGAATAGAAAAAAATGGTTGCAGCATTGGAAAGCCTTAATGAATCAGCCACTGTTTCCTTTTCCTTGCGAAAAAAAGTTCATCACCTTTAATCACATAGATAAAATTGTTCAGTATTTCACACTCCTAGACCTTAAGACAACTTCTTCAAATGCTATCCAGCCTGGAGGTGAGACCAATGCGCATCGTTATTTAGACTCGTTTTTTGAAGGTAGGTACGTTAACTATCAAGCTCATATTTCGAAGCCTGATCTCTCAAGAAAAAGTTGCAGTCGACTGTCCCCTTATCTCGCTTACGGAAATGTATCTATGCGTCAGGTTCTCCAACGTACAGAAGAGGAAAAGGAAGCAGGTAAAAAAGGATTTGGTATTCGGGCATTTGAATCGAGACTGCGATGGCAATCTCATTTTATTCAAAAGTTTGAAATGGAATGCAGTATGGAATTCAAGAGTGTAAACCGAGGCTACCACCGCTTACAAAAGCCAATCAATAAAACGCTTATAAGAGCATGGGAATTAGGAAAAACGGGGGTTCCAATGGTAGACGCAGCAATGCGGTGTTTGGTGGCTACAGGCTATTTGAATTTCCGTATGAGAGCTTTGGTAGTTTCTTTTTTTGTACATCAGCTTTGGCAGCCGTGGCAGGCATGTTCAGCTTTTTTAGCACGGCAGTTTCTAGACTTTGAACCTGGAATTCATTTTCCTCAATTACAGATGCAAGCTGGCGAAACAGGAATCAATACGTTGAGAATATATAACCCTGTTAAAAATGGACAAGAACACGATCCTCATGGTCAATTTACAAGAAAATGGATTCCTGAGCTGAAGAACTTACCCAATGAATTGATTCATACTCCATGGGAAATTACTCCTTTTGAAGAAGCGCTTTACGACTTTAAGCTCGATAAAAATTATTTGAGACCTGTTGTTGATTTAGATCAAAGCAGAAAGCAGGCTTCTTCGATTTTATGGGGAATGCATGAGGACAAACTGGTCAAACAAGAAAGTAAACGTATCTTGCGGCGCCATACGCTTCCAAACAGAAATAGTATACAGTGATATGAAAAAGAAAATTGACTTAACAGAGGAGCAAATTGATCGTGTGATAGAAATGGCATGGGAAGATCGTACCCCTTTTGAGGCCATGCAGGTTCAATTTGGTTTAAAAGAACAGGATGTCATCACCCTCATGCGAAGAGAAATGAAGCCGTCTAGCTTTAAAATGTGGAGAGCAAGAGTGCAGGGCCGGGGGACCAAACATCAAAATAAACGACCGGAGGACACCAATACGTTTCGATGCTCTAGACAAAAGGGGATCAGTAATAATAAAATTTCCAAACGTTAACTCAATAGCGGACTTCCACATTCATCCCCACACTTGCAACACCCACTTTAGTCCATGTGCCTTGACTTACTTCACGTGCAATAAGTTGGGATCCAAAAAAACCTCCAGAAAAGAACAATTTCCCTGGACCTAAATCTTCTATCCACTCAATCGCTACAAAAAAATCTTCATCTATTACAATTTCATAGGGGGTCAAATCCTTACTTACAATACCGGAGGTGATATCCGTTTCAATGATGATGTTTTCTTTAAGTAGTGTACTTGTTGGAAGCCCGTTTTGAACCGAGTAAAAATTAAGGCGAAATCGAACAGTACCGTAGTCATTTTCAACTAGGGAAATATTGAATTTTTTAAGAATCATGGGACGTTTTCGCTGACGGACCACAAAGCCCATTTCATTCCCCAGTTTGTTGGTAGTGAAAGATGCATAGATGAACTTTGAGGTTGTTTTATTACCTAATAGTTTCGTTTGGAAGTTTGTTCTTTTGGTTGTAATGACGACTTCTTCCAACGCTGTAGCTTCCTCTTCAAGAGGAATAATAATGAACTCATTTTGAATATATTCTTCTAATAGAAAAGTCTTGGATTCAAAACCTATCATTGAAAAGCGGAGGTTTGATCTACCGTATTTTTGAGGATCAACCTCAAGTTGAAAATAGCCTTCTTCATCCGTTACTGTACCAATATTTTTATCCACTAATCCGATATTAACAAAGGGAAGTGGATCGTGGGTTGATGCATCAACTACCTGACCAACCAATGTTTTTTGGCCAAGGCTTGTATAAGGGAATAGCGTTAGGTAAAGTAGGAGAGTGATTTTAAGGGGCATGGGGCATTCAATTTCAATTTTTTACACGTTTAATTTCAGCACCAATTTTTTGTAATCGAGGTACAATATTTTCGTAACCCCGATCGATTTGCTCGATATTGTGAATGATACTGGTTCCCTTGGCCGAAAGGGCGGCAATCAGTAGAGAAACTCCAGCGCGAATGTCAGGTGAAGTAAGGGTTGCAGCTTTTAGCTGAGATTTAAAATCATGTCCAATGACTGTCGCTCGATGAGGGTCGCAAAGAATGATTTTGGCTCCCATATCGATAAGTTTATCCACAAAAAACAATCGACTTTCAAACATTTTTTGATGGATTAAAACACTTCCTTTGGCTTGGGTAGCAACAACGAGTATAATACTGAGTAAGTCAGGTGTAAATCCAGGCCAAGGCGCATCTGAAATGGTTAAAATAGATCCGTCGATAAAACTTTGAATTTCATAACCGTCCTTGTGTGCAGGTATAAAGATATCATCGCCTTTTTTTTCTATTTGAATCCCGAGCTTTCTAAAGACATTTGGCATTTGTCCTAGAAATTCCCACCGAACGTTTTTAATTGTGATTTCGCTTTTAGTCATGGCAGCCAATCCAACCCAACTTCCTATTTCTATCATGTCAGGAAGGACAGTGTGTTCGGTTCCGGAAAGGCTTTTTACTCCTTCAATATGAAGAAGGTTTGAACCGATCCCTTTAATTTTTGCTCCCATACGGTTCAGCATAGAACAAAGTTGTTGTAGATAAGGTTCGCAGGCTGCATTATAAATTGAAGTATGTCCTTCAGCAAGAACAGCCGCCATTACAATATTGGCTGTACCAGTCACTGAGGCCTCGTCAAGCAAAAGATCTGCTCCAATCAATTGTTCAGCTTCTACACTATAAAAATAGTCTTCTTTGTTGTAATTGAATTTGGCACCTAATTGGATAAGTCCCTCGAAATGAGTGTCTAATCGGCGCCTACCTATTTTGTCTCCCCCCGGTCTAGGAATACTCCCTTTTCCAAAACGAGCAAGAAGAGGGCCGACGAGCATGATAGAGCCCCGCAGTCCCTTGCCGTCGATTTTGAATTGGTCAGAATCTAGGTAGTCTAAATCCAGTGTATCTGATTGAAATTGATAGCTTCCAGGACCTAACTGTGTTATTTTGACACCTAGATTTTTGAGTAGTGTAATGAGTTTGTTGACATCAACGATGTCTGGAATATTGTCAATAGTGATTTGATCTGCAGTTAATAGCACTGCACATAAAATTTGTAAGGCTTCATTTTTTGCTCCTTGAGGAGTAATGGATCCTTTTAATGCTTTGCCTCCTTCTATTACAAATGATTCCATACTGACTAGTAACGTTTACGTTTGTTTCTTCGTTGTTTGCTAGCGGTATTACTTTTAGGACCGTTTCCGTTTTTGGATTTGAATTTAAGCAGTTCAGCGGATTCACTTAGAGGTAGCTGTGATGCGGCTACTTTTAGTTTTCCGTTGGAAAGTTCATCAAGGTGAGCCATGATAACTGCGTCGTCAACAGAATCTTTATTCCAACTTAAAAAGCTTTTTTTCATGTGATTCGCAATGGTAAAAACTAAAACTTCCTTGAGTTCATTTTCTTCCCAGTTGATGGCAACATCAATCATGCGCTTGATGTTATTTCCATAAAACCGATATTTCGGGTGGTTTTGGGGATAAGCAAGTTTATCAGGTTTAGCGTCTAAAACTTCTTTTTCAGGCTTTTCAAAAGGACATTCAACATCTATATCGAAACCGGCCATGATAAAAAACTGATCCCATAATTTATGTTGAAAGTCAGGGACGTCTCTTAGGTGAGGGTTGAGGTTACCCATTACACCGATGATGGCTTTGGCCTTTTTGTTTCTTTCCTCGGCATTGGTTTCTGCCTTGGCCTGCTCAATCATCAAGTGAATGTGTCTGCCGTATTCAGGAATAATTAATCGCTCGCGCTTGGTATTATACTGCAAGGTTTCCATAAAAAATAGTTGCTAATGTAGTAGTGAGGTAAATAATAATTGCAAATTAGTAAATTCTATCGAATTCTGTTGTTTTTTGTTAAAATTAGAGGGTAATAATTCCCTCTAAGGTGCTGGCTTTCTTATAGATTTGAATCACGCTGTCTGGAGTTTCCATTTTGACCTTAACGCTTAAACTGGTAAAGGTTTTTTTACTGGACTGTTTTTCAGAAAACTGAGGTTCATCATGGTCAAAATACGATTTTAAAGTGTTTATATGCTCGGATTCAGCTTTTACAATAAATTTGAATAAATAAACACCAGGCCATTCTTGTGATTCAAGTAGTTGGTCATAAAATCGTGAATAAAAATCGTCAGACTGCGGTTGGGTTTGCACCAAGGTTTTACTTTTGTATAAAGATACGGTTTTATTTTTTTTGCTTTTATGAAAAAAAAAAGAATAGTCATTAGTGGAGGCCCTGGAGCGGGTAAAACAACCCTTGTCAATGGTTTGAACAAGCTTGGATACGGCACCTTTGATGAATATTCTAGGACGTTGATTGAGAAAGCAAAAATCGAAGGAAAAAATCGTTATTTCCTATCAGATCCCTATGTGTTTAGCGAAGCACTTTTTACAGGAAGAAAGAAGCAATACGAAGATTTATACAAACTGAACGCAAAGCTCCCTTATGTTTTTTTTGACAGGGGTATACATGATATTTACGCCTACCTTAAAGCCATAGGAAAGGATACGAAGTCATGGGAGAAAAGAGTGTCTGAATTCCAGTATGATTTGGTTTTCTTATTGAGTCCTTGGAAAGATATTTACGAAGAAGACGAACAGCGCACAGAAAGTTTTGAAGAAGCAGCTCATTATTTCTCATTTATTGAAGCAGTTTATAAACAATCCCATAAAATTGTCTATGTTCCTCAAGATACTGTCGCATCGAGAATTTCTTTTATAGAAGATAAAGTAAGATTGCATGGATAAAAAAGCAGTTTTAAAATCTTATTGGGGTTTCGATGCATTCAGACCTTTTCAAGAAGATATTATAGATTCGGTCTTAGCTAAAAAAGACACACTCGCCCTACTCCCTACCGGTGGTGGGAAGTCTCTTTGTTATCAACTTCCTGCTCTGATGAATCCGGGTTTTGCTCTGGTTGTTTCCCCTTTGATTGCCCTTATGGAGGATCAGGTAAGTACGTTAAAAGAACTAGGGGTAAAAGCCATGTATTTTGAATCAGACCCTAAGGGACTGAGTCTTTCAAAACAATTAGACAATGCGCTTTATGGTAATTATAAAGTAGTTTTTGTTTCTCCAGAGCGTTTGGGTAACCCCTCTTTTTTGCAGCAAATAAAAAGCGCCCCCATTTCATTAATTGCTGTAGATGAAGCTCATTGTATTTCTGAATGGGGACACGATTTTCGTCCAACTTACAGAAAAATCAATGTGTTGAGAGAGGTTTTTCCTCAAGCACCTATATTGGCATTAACAGCTTCTGCCACCATAGAAGTTAAAAAGGATATTGAAATCCATTTAGGATTAAAATCACCTTCAAATTTTACAGCTTCTTATGAACGAGTCAATTTGGCCTATAAAGTTTGGAATACCGAGGATAAGTTTACCACAGTACTTCAACTAGTAAATTACTACAATGGGAGTAGTATCATTTATTGTTATACAAGAAAACAGACCGAGCTATTAGCCGAATTTTTAAATCAAAATCAACATAAGGCTTCCTATTTTCACGCAGGCTTGTTGACTTCACAAAAGAAAGCACGATTAAAAGCCTGGCAAGATGGAGTAATAACCCATATGGTCGCAACTACTGCATTTGGAATGGGTATTGACAAAGCCGATGTCAGAACAGTAATCCATACCAGTATACCTAACAGTATAGAAAATTATTACCAAGAGAGTGGGAGAGCAGGGCGAGATGGTGCGGCGTCCAATAGCTTTTTACTTTATCACCAGGGGGACTTACTCGAATTGGGACAGAAAATTTTGGATCAAATTCCTAAAGAAGAAGAACTCAAACAGGTTTATAAAGATTTATGCAATTTTTTTCAAATTTCCTATGGTGAAGTCCAGGACCAAACCTACTCTTTGGATGTGGGGGAATATTGTAAACGCTATCAGCACACTGAAAAAAAACTTCATCAGTGCCTAATTCAACTTGAGAAAACAGGAGTTTTGAATTGGTATGCTTCCAAAACAAAGGAGCTTCGAATAAAATCGAAAAGTTCACCAGAAAGAGCTCAGAACTTTACTGAATCAGGGACGACTTCAGCAAGAATAATTGAGTATTTTATGCGTCAGTATCCTCACTTTTTTATTGAAGTAGTTCGCGTAAAGCAGCAAACCGTCTGTAATGGGCTCCGTCTTTCCAAAGACCGCCTTCAATCAGCACTCTATCAGCTACAACAAGAAAATCTTATAGAGTATACCGATACTGCTACCAATCTATATCTCACTTTTCAAGTTCCTCGAGAGGATCAATATACTCTTAGACCTGCAAAAGATTTACTTAAAAAGTTAAAAAAGCAGAAAGTAGCAAAACTAGATGCTATACTCTCCTTTGTCAAGGAAGAGAAAAAATGTAGACGGAATTTTATACTCGATTATTTTGGTGAAACCAAGCGATCCAACTGCCATCAATGTTCCTCGGCTTCTTGCAAGATAGATTTGGATGCCTGTCTAGATTTTGAATCAAAAGTCATTGAATTACTTAAAAAGCAACCGCATTCAATACAGGAGCTCAAGCAAAAGTTGTATTTTGAGCCCAAAGCTCTAGAAGCACTTTTTGCCGTATTGATGGAAAAGCAGCAAATAATAAAAAATCCCCAACACAAATTTTTTTGGATTGATGAATAAACACACGCTACCCACTCTAGTTTTTTTTGGTACCCCTGAATTCGCTCGTTATTGCTTGGCACATCTTGTAGAAGCAGGGTTTACTGTAAAAGGAGTTGTTACAGCTCCAGATCGAAAGGCAGGTAGAGGTAAAAAGATGACTCATTCAGCGGTAAAGGCGTATGCAATTGCCAAAAAACTCGAAGTCTTACAGCCCACCAACTTAAAAAGTCCAGAGTTTATTACCCAACTTCAGGCTTTAGGAGCACAGGTTTATGCCGTAGTGGCCTTTCGTATGTTACCCAAGGTAGTTTGGAACCTTCCCAGCTTAGGAACCATAAATTTACACGCCTCACTTTTACCAGATTACAGAGGTGCTGCACCGATCAATTGGGTTTTAATCAACGGAGAAACAGAAACAGGAGTAACGACATTCTTAATTGACGAGGCAATCGATTCTGGCGCTGTTTTAATGAAAGAGACCACTTCTATAGTTCCAGAGGATAATTTTGAAACTCTCCACAACAGATTGCTTGAAATTGGGGCTCCGCTGCTGGCAGCAACCCTTATCCAGCTCTCCAATAAAACCATTTCCGCCCAGAAGCAGGTAGAAAAAGAGCATACAAAAACGGCTCCTAAACTCAATGCTGAAAAAACTAGAATTCAATGGACTTCAACTTTAAAACAATTAGTCAATCATATTCGAGGATTTAATCCCTATCCAGGAGCTTGGACGTATTTAGAAAATAGCGGGCAAGAATTAAGAATTAAAATTTTTGAAGCAGAGGCACTTTATGAAACACCCAAGGAGGAAAATGGAACCCTAGTAGTCAAAGATTCGAAGTTAATGATTGCACACTCTGAGGGCTATCTTATTTGCAAAGAAATTCAACTGCCAAACAAAAAAAGAATGGATGCAAAAGCTTTATTGAACGGCTATACCATCGAGGTTGATGCTAGAGTTTATTGAATAATTGTCCAGCATTATCAACAAAACAGTCTACTTATCAACAAAATCAGGGATTTAGCGAGTTTTTCCTTTGGTCTTTTGAAAATCCATATAAATTTGTTGTATAACCTTATAAATTAATAATTATGAACAAAACAGAATTAATAGATGCAATGGCAGCGGACGCTGGCATCTCAAAAGCAGCAGCAAAAAAAGCATTAGAATCTTTCCTAGGTAGCGTAGGTGGAACCTTGAAAAAGGGTGGACGTGTATCTCTAGTAGGATTTGGATCTTGGTCAATTTCTAAAAGAGCTGCCCGTGATGGAAGAAACCCACAAACAGGTGCAACAATCAAAATTGCTGCAAAAAATGTTGTGAAGTTTAAAGCGGGTGCTGAATTATCTAGTTCAGTAAACTAATTACAACCGACAATATTAAATTAAAGCTCCCTAGTGGAGCTTTTTTTATACTTTAGTTTTAAGATGAAAGCAGGTGATTTTCTTATAGCAACTCCAACCATTATTGGCGATTATAACTTTAGGCGCTCTGGAATTCTTATGGTTGATCGCAAAACTACTGGAACTGTTGGCTTTATTATCAATAAAAAATTAGAGTATACACTCGATGAGTTGATGGAGAATGTAAGCTCACCGTTTCCTATGTATTACGGGGGTCCTGTTGAACAAGACAATTTATTTTTTGTTCATAAGCTAGGTGATCAGATCCCAAACAGTCTACATATTGTCGGGGATTTGCATTGGAGTGGTGATTTTGAGTCTGTTTTAAAACTACTCGAGTTAAAAAAAGTAAATCCAACTCAAATCCGATTTTTTTTGGGGTATAGTGGATGGTCAGAAGGGCAACTTGAATCTGAAATCAAGGAGGATTCTTGGGCAGTAATTGACTCTGAAGAAGTCATAGATTGGATGGACAATTCCAGTGAAGATTTTTGGAAAAACCAAATGAGAGCTATGGGTGGTCGTTTTTTAATCTGGTCTAATGCACCTGAAAATCCACTTTCAAATTAACCTAACTGATCGACAAAATCCCGATATATTTTTTGGGATTGTATCGAATTATACGAAGTTTTACGGTATTGAGTGATGCTTTGACCTCCAGATTCTATTGAAAGGACGAGAAGTTCTTTTGATTTTTGTAGTTCAAATGGATTGATTGGTTGTTCTACCAATTCCAGTCCTGCTGTACCTTTAAGCAACCATTCATTAAAAGCAGTACGAAAAGTGAAGTCCTGACAGCCCGATTCTAAATTTGGTGTGAGTATTATATTTTCTTGAAAAAGATATAAACTGCCATGAAGTGTCTCTACAAGATTTTTTTGATCGTTTAATAAAACGCAATCATCAAGACCATTTTCTTCTGCATATCGCTTACCAATGGTAAAGATCGTTTTGTTTGTCGTAGACAGATTTGACAGATTGCTCGCTTGAACATTAGCCTCTTTAAAAAGATCAAGATTATAGTTTTGTGAAGGCTCAGTTTGATTCAATGCAGCTACCTGAGCTATACTCATCAAAAAGGCAATAGTGCCTTGATAGGGGAGGAATTGAAAGTGAATTAAAGCACTGTTTGAGGTTGAGGTTTCCGCTCCCATCAATTTATCAATTTCAGCTTGGAGGTACTCCATGGTGTAGGTAATGGGTATTTCGAATCTATGTCTTCTAAGACTGGCGATCATCCTAAAATAATGTTGTTCCCAAAAGAGAATTTTTCCATTTTGGTAACGCAACTTTTCTGTGATTGAAAATTCTGAATGAAGCTTTTGAATAAGGTCAGCAGGGATTTCGCTAAAACTCGAAATCAGTGTACCGTTAGAGTTGATCATTCTACAAATTAGCTAGCGCCTAAAACTTGTTTTAAATCTGAGACCAAATTATCCCAAAGCATTTTAGATTCTTCGAGCTCGTCTTCCTCTGTAAAATCAGTAACTATTAAAGAGACATCTTTGGTGATTTCATCTACCTGAATCTTAAATTCAAAATAGTAATCTTCGTCGCCCTCCTCATCGTTTTGCCATTGAAATTTGACTTTATCGTTGTTTTTCTTTTGTAACAGCAAAGCGGTTTCCTCAGAATCATCCCAAATAAAGGTAAATCGCTCTCCCCTCGAATTCACGTTATCTGCAAACCATTCTGATAGCCCGGAAGGGGTAGAAAGGTATTGAAACAACAGTTGGGGGGATGCGTGGAAATCGTATTCTATAGAAAAACTTTTTTTGGTGCTCATAGGTAGATAATCTGTGTCCAATATATTGAAAAAACATTAAGGACCATATTAATTTTAAAATATTTTCAAAAGGTTGTTCGTAGCGGATTATGTTTTTATATTTGCCCACCGAAATGGCGAGGTAGCTCAGCCGGTTAGAGCGTCGGATTCATAACCCGGAGGTCGGGAGTTCAAGTCTCCCTCTCGCTACA